>JBCCJE010000450.1:0-5139 GCA_039027925.1 Bacteroidota bacterium | reverse complement strand
TTGATTTTCAATTAATTGAAATTCGTTGGCCGACTTGTGGGTAAACCTCACCTTTGGAGGGGGCGGGGGGAGGATTTCCAGTTTTTTCCACTATTGAATTGTGAAATCCTCCCCCCGCCCCCTCCAAAGGGGGAGAGGCGTAGTGCAGACTAAAGAAAACTGGGTAAAATTTTAACATTTCGTTCCCTTGTAAAACAGAACTTAACAGCCCTGCCCGCCAGCGGGGGAGAGGCACCCTGCAAACTCGTAAATTGTGTGCAAAAAATAAGCACAAAAAACTTGTAAATTAAAACCAACTTACTATAACCCTTAAAAGTAAAGGCTTTACATCGTGCCTCAAAACAAACATTTTACAGCTAGTACAATACAAAATCCTCCGAGCCATCGAGAGGATTTAGGGAGTTCTGATAAAATGTATATCTTGGTATTTTTCTAGTAAATACAGTTATAGAATATGGAGTACAAGATTTATACAGGGACGATAATGTCTATCAAGAAAGGACTCTTTCAAGCAAAATTTAGAATTATGTATTGTGGTATGCCCACCGAAACAACTTTTGCGCTGACGCCCAATATTACCAAAGGTTATCAAGGATTCAGTCCTACCATTTATTATCAAGCAGATAGTAAAATAATCCATATTTTGAATAAAGATTTTGATGTAATTGAGGTGCGTCCTGATTATATTATTATTGGAGATTAAGCACCTAACTGTGTCTCTTTTGGAAGTATGCTATTTCGTAAAAAATTAAAAATTTTCAAACTGATATGAAATGAGTAAAACACAAGAAGGAAAATATACGACCATCCATTATCATAATTATTTGGAGTTGGACGCCATTCTGAGTGCGCAGATTTTGCGGAGCGAAAAACTAGGCAAACCTGCCCACGAGGAGATGTTATTTATCATCACCCATCAAGCCTACGAGTTGTGGTTCAAGCAAATCATCCACGAACTGGAATCCGTCATTGAATTATTTTCCAAAGGAGAAGTAGATGAAAGAAACCTAGGCAACGCCATTAGTAGGCTCGACCGTGTAGAAAAAATATTGAAGCTACTTATCCATCAGATCGGAATCATGGAGACGATGACACCATTGGATTTCTTGGATTTTCGAGCCTATTTATTTCCAGCATCAGGATTTCAAAGTTTTCAGTTTAGAGCCGTGGAGTGTTTGTTGGGACTGCCCGAACAAAAAAGAATAACTTACCATAGTCAAAAGTATTCCTCCGTTTTTCCAGAGGAACAACAGGAAAAACTATCTAAAATATACGAAAAAGGTACGCTATTCGATTGGGTCAACGAATGGCTGAATCGAACGCCATTTTTAAAATTGGATGGTTTTAATTTTATTGCAAAATACAAAGAAGCGGTGCAAAAGATGCTGGACAAAGAATACGCCGCCATCAAAGCATCTGATTATTTGACCCCAAAAGAAAAAGAAAAAAGAATACAAATGATAGGTGGAACGGACACTTACTTCAAAGCGATTTTGAGTAGGGAAAATCATAACCAACTGATGCAGGAGGGCAAAAAACGATTGAGCTACGACGCTACTTTGGCTGCCCTTTTTATCAATCTTTATCGGGATGAACCCATCCTTCAACTCCCATTTCAGCTATTGACCAACTTGGTGGACATTGATGACTTGATGACGACGTGGCGCTATCGGCACGCTCAAATGGTATTAAGAATGTTGGGAAATAAAATAGGTACAGGTGGTTCTTCGGGACACGAATATCTATCGGAGACTACCCGACGGCATCAGATATTTTCGGATTTTCATACCATCTCCACCCTACTCATTCCGAGGTCGGAGTTACCAGTTTTACCAGATCATATTAGAAAAAAATTGAGTTTCTACTTTTCGAATATATGAAGTATTTTGAGTTTGAGAATTTGATACCTTTTTTGAAACCTCCATCATTCAAAAATTTTGGAAAAGACATTCAGAGTATATCCAAAATCTCAAACTTTCAAATAGTCAATTTTTTCCCGAAGTTTCGGGACAAACATTTTCAATTTTCTAAAAAATCTACTTATGTCAAAATTACCACCTGCGATTAACTTCAAACAATGGATTGAAGATAACAGACATTTACTAAAACCACCCGTCGGTAACAAAGCGATTTATAATGATGACTACATCGTGATGGTAGTCGGTGGTCCCAATTCTCGAAAAGATTATCACCTGAACAAGACGCCAGAGTTTTTCTACCAAGTAGAAGGAGATATTGTCTTGAAAGTAATAGAAAACGGCATGCCTAGAGATATTCACATTCGGGAGGGAGAAGTATTTTATTTACCGCCAAATATTCCGCATTCGCCGCAGCGGGGCGTCAATACCGTGGGGTTAGTCATTGAACAAAAAAGACCCGAGGGAATGGATGACGGGTTGGCATGGTTCTGCGAAAATTGCCATCGTAAGCTACACGAAGAACCCTTTGCTTTAAAGAATATTGAGATAGACCTACCCGTCATTTTTGATAAATATTACTCCAATGAAGAATTGAGAACTTGCGATTCTTGCGGCGTAGAGATGCAGCCACCGAGGTAAATCATAACTTATAACAATACAAACGCATTTTTAAAAAAATGGAACATTTGCGTATCAATGGTCATTCGCATTTGCTGCCTTATCCAGAACAAATTCCTGCTTACCTGAAGGAAAAGGAAATTTTTTGGATTGATGAAGATAGGCAGTACATGCTTCAGAAAGGATGGAGACGCCCAGTAACGGACTCTAGTTTTTTTCTCAACGAAAAACTAGAGTGGATGGAGCGTAACCAAATAGATCATGCGGTGGTCTTGAATTTATCGCAGCTTTACGGCAATGGTTTACGCATTCGGGATATGAAGTACGCCTTGCGATTTCAGAATGATTTTAATGCTAAAGTCCAGCACGATCATCCTACCAAGTTCACCTGCGGATTCGTAGTACACGCAGGTTTTATTGACGGTGCTTGTTGGGAAATAGAACGCTGCGTGGAGGAACTAGGCATGCAAGTACTTTGTCTGCCTACGCATTACATGGATTCGATTGGTACGTGGAGAGGTATTTTTGATAGAGAGACAGCACCCATTTTTGAGTTGGCAGATAAATACCAACTAGCCGTAGAAATCCATCCGTACGATGGGGAAAAATTTATCCACCTACAAAATAAATCGTGGCGATTCCATTTGATATGGATGCTAGCCCAGTGTGCTGATGCTTATCATTTTTATACACTAGATGGTTTATACGAAAAATATCCCAACATCAGAGTTTGCTTTGCGCACGGTGGTCAGTTGAATCATCTGAATATTGGAAGGAGGACACAAGGTTTTGATGGTCGTCCCGATTTGTTTGAAGGCAAGCAACGCCCCCGCAAGGCGATAGGTCATCCAAATATTTACTTCGATACCTTGGTGCACGATACCTTTTCGTTGGAGTTGATGGTACGCCGCCAAAAAGGAACGGATCAAATTATTTTGGGTTTGGACGATCCCTACCCCCTAGGAGAAATGGAAAGCGAAGCACAGTCCTCCTACCCCGGAAAAATTTTAGATTTAGCCGTAGCAGAAGGCGTCATCAACGAAAAGCAACATCAAGAAATCTGGTGCGACAACGTAGTCAGATGGCTCTGTGGCGATCAAAAGGAAAAATTTATGAATCGCATACTCACGCCTAAGGAAAATCATAAACCTATCCCAAAACCTCGGTGAGGTACGAATATTTCAACTACAAAACCAAACCTAAATGCCAAGTACAAAACCAAAAACAACATACCAAGATACCCTCGCCTTCGCCCAACAAATGGACAAGCAAGATGAACTGCGCCACTACCGCAAGCAATTCCACCTGCCCAAACAAAGCAACGGTAAACCCTTCATTTATCTCTGTGGCAATTCATTAGGACTACAACCCAAATCCACCAAGCGACACCTAGAGCAAGAATTGTTGGATTGGCAAAATCTAGGCGTGGAAGGACATTTTCGGGCTAAAAATCCCTGGATGCCCTACCATGAATTTTTGACCAAAGCAATGGCAAAAGTAGTCGGTGCAAAACCCTCAGAGGTGGTAGTTATGAATACCCTGACCGTCAACTTACACCTGATGATGGTTTCCTTTTACCAACCCAAAGGGAAGCGCAATAAAATCTTGATAGAAGCCGATGCATTCCCTTCGGACAAGTACGCCGCCCAATCTCAAATTAAATTTCACGGACACTCACCGAGTGAATGCTTGATCGAATTGACTGCACGAGAAGGAGAAGTTTGTTTGCAGGAGGAGGATATTTTGGAAGCCATTGACCGGCAAGGAGACGAAATAGCCTTAATCCTTTTGGGCAATACCAACTACTACACGGGGCAGTATTTTGATATGAAAAAAATCTCGGCACAAGGACACCAAAAAGGTTGTATGGTAGGATTTGATTGTGCGCACGGCGCTGGCAATGTTCCTTTGAAGCTACACCAATCGGGTTGTGATTTTGCGGTATGGTGCAATTACAAATACCTCAACGCAGGCCCAGGGGGGATGGGTGGCGTTTTCGTTCACGAAAGACACATTCGTAACAAAGATCTTCCACGCTTCGAAGGCTGGTGGGGACACAACGAAAAAACGCGCTTCAAAATGCGAGATGCCTTCGACCCGATGCCTACCACAGAAGCGTGGCAACTAAGCAATCCACCCATTTTGGCGATGGTAGCCGTCTGGTCTTCCTTAAAAATATTTGAAGAAGTGGGCATGAACAAACTACGCAAAAAAGCAATTTCATTAACTGGGTATTTGGAGTATTTGGTAAACAGCCTAGGAGACGATGTCGTTAATATCATCACCCCATCTGATCCAAAATACCGAGGCTCACAGTTGTCCATCCAAGTCAAAAATGCAGACAAAAAACTATTTCACCAAATAACCGATGACAGAGTAATTGCGGATTGGCGTGAACCCGATGTCATCAGAGTAGCCCCCGTCCCGCTGTATAATTCGTTCGAGGAGGTGTATCGGTTTTATCGGATTTTGAAAAAAGCAATAGACTGTAAATAATGGAAAGTCAAGATTTTTATACCTAAGGAATGGTACATTAATAAATTTACAATTTATACGCAGTTATTTTTTCTTTATGCAAGGCAAAAAACGTAGGCGATGCAGC
>JBCCJE010000449.1:0-5146 GCA_039027925.1 Bacteroidota bacterium | reverse complement strand
TTCCTCAAAATTTTCGAATCCACGTACTTCGCTGAGGTTGGCGTACCATTCATTTTTACTGGATACAAATTGGGCAATAGGAGTTGAGATGCTCGGTGCGGTGTTTAATTTTATGGCTTCCTTAGCGTTAGCAGTTTTATCGGATGATGAAGTTTGGCAGGAAGCAAAAAATAGGACTATTAAAAAAAGCAAAGAGTTTTTCATGAAGGGCTGATTTTTAGGTTAAACTAATTTTCATGTACACTCCTCTAATCAGAATTTCCCAAAACGTAAACCTGCTATTTTTTTGTTTCATAAAAAAATGGCATTGCTTTTCAAAAAATTAGCGAGTTGGGTTGCTTATATTTGCAACTCAAAAAAACGGAAGTAAATTACTCCTATGCTAGTGACCGCATCCACCACGGACTTAGAATTGATAGCCGCCATCAAAGGTAATGATCAGAAGGCTTATCGCGCTTTGTTTGATAGGTATTATAAATATCTGTTGGTGACTGCCTACGCCTACGTGAAGGATGAAAATACCATTAGAGACCTTACCCAAGATGTTTTTTTTGAAATTTGGAAAAAACGTAACTCCCTGAATATCAGCAATGTAAAGGCATATTTGCGACGGTCTGTCATCAACAAGGCCTTGAATTACATCAAAGCGCAGCGGATGAATTTTGAAGACTCTGACGAACCTTTCGATCAGCCCGAGCACGCTAAAGTTCAAGAAAATTTGGAAGCGGAAGAACTCCAAAAAGTGATCAACGAAGCCGTGGAAAATTTGCCCGAACGCTGTCGAGTGGTATTTGCCCTCCGAAGATTTGAGGAACTTTCTCTAAAAGAAATTGCGGCTAAGTTGGATATTTCTCCAAAAACGGTAGAAAATCAACTGACCAAAGCCATGAAGATTTTGAGAAAAGCGGTGGCACCCTACATTTCCAACGGGTTGTTTTTCTACCTCATCTATTTTTATTTTTCCTAAAAAAAATAAAGGATAGGGGATTTTGCTCATTAAGTTGTCATGTAGTTGAGTTGAAATTCAACGAATCAAATTCAGATGAAAAAAGAATATTACATCGAGCTAATTTATAAATCTTTCGCAGCGTCGCTTTCCGCTGAGGAACAGAGGCAGTTGGACGAATGGTTGGCAACTTCTGCGCAGCACCGAGCGGAGTTGGAGGCAATTCAAAAGATGTGGTCATTGAGTGCCGATTTTTCCAAAGACTTGGTAGTTGACTTGGATAAAGATTTTGCCGTGCTCCAAAAGAAGATTGGAATACTGCCCCAAAAAAATAAAGCGGACGCCACGGTGAGAAGTCTGCCCACGGAGCAGCGACGTTCTTGGTGGAAGCCGTTGAGTGTGGCGGCGGCAGTTATTTTATTGGCTGGCGTATTTTATTTTTTACAACCTAATCAGAATTCTTCTGTTCCAAACTTAGTGTTGGAGACAAAAGAAGAGGTGAAAAAAATATTGCTCGCCGATGGTACGCAAGTTTGGTTGAATAAAAATACGAGCTTGAAGTATCCCGAAACTATGGATGGAAAAGAAAGGAACGTGACGCTAACGGGAGAAGCATTTTTTGAGGTGGCCGAAAATCCCGATCAGCCATTCATTATTTCTACCAATGAGGTGAGCGTAAAGGTCTTGGGAACTTCCTTTGAAGTCAATGCCCCCTCTGACGAAGCCTTCACTATCGTAACGGTCAAATCAGGAAAGGTGGCGATGACCGCTAACGAAGGCAACGCCGAGGTCATTTTGACGGCCAACCAAAAAGGTACTTACAGTAAATCGAAAAGAAAAATAGCAACGAGCACCGTCAAAAATTTGAACACCATCTCGTGGCAAAACCAAGTATTGGATTTTAACGATGTCACTTTGGAAAAAGCATTGAGCGATATCGAAGCTCATTTTGACATCAAGCTAACTTTAGGTAATACCGATTTGTTGAAGTGTGGATTTACCAGTATTTTTATCAATCCTAAGCAAGAAAAGACATTGACTACTATCTGTGATGTCTTCAAAATGAAATTGGTATCTGTATCCGAAAAATCCTTCCGCTTAGAGGGTGGAGAATGTCAGATAAAAAAGAACTCGTCTTCCGAAGGGGAATGATAACTTTCCAATCACTAGCGATAGTTTTGCTAGTAATTTCTACCATTACTTCCAAGTAGAAATTTGTTTATAGATCGTTTCCCTTCGACAGACAGGGACAAAAATCTATGAAGAAAAAAACCATCATTACTATTATCCTTACCATTTGTTCAATTATTTTTTTGGAGGCACAATCCCCTCTGGAAAGAAGAATTGATTTTGCGGTAGAAAAGACTTCCATCAGCAAAGCCCTTCGGCAACTGAGTCTTGAGTCGAAAGTGAATATCGCTTACAGTAGTGATTTTTTTAATCGAAGAGATCGCATCTCGCTGAATGTCAAAAACGAAACAATAGATAACATTCTCGCTCGCATTCTGCAAAACTCCCCCGTCACCTATGCCTTAGTCAATCAACAGGTAGTCGTGACCTCTACTGAACCCAAGGAAAAAAGAAAATTTACCATCAGCGGCTACATTGAAGCCGAAAATTCTGGAGAGCGGCTCATCGGCGTAACCATTTATAACCCAAAGACCAACGAGGGCACGACTACCAATGAATATGGATTTTACAGCATCACCTTGGAGGAGGGCAATACCTCCTTATCCTACCGATATATTGGTTGCGAAGAAATTCAAGCGCAATTTGATCTGACAAAAAACATGGATAAAAACGTAGTCTTGCAGCCATCGCTTACGCTTTCGGAAGTGGTCATTCTAGGTAATCCGACGGTGGAGTCGGCTGAGGTTTTACAAGACGATCACCGAGAGTCTTTGGAAAATCTTAGAGGTATGCCCATGCTCGGACGGGGGGATGATCTCGTTAAGCAAATTAGATTTTTACCAGGAGTAGAAGCTGGCGTGGACGGACTAGGGGGGATGTTTGTGAGGGGTGGAAATATTGATCAGAACCTGACGATGATGGACGGCGTGAATATATATAATCCTAGTCATCTACTAGGATTGTTTTCTGTCTATAATGTCAATGCGGTGAAAAGTGTAAGGTTGTACAAGGGAGATTTTCCCGCTAGATACGGTGGTCGAATTTCTTCCGTACTGGATGTGAGAACAAAAGATGGCAATACCAAAAAGTATAGCGGCGAAATCAGCCCTGGGATTCTGAGCAGTCGGGTAACTTTTGAGGGGCCAATCCTCAAAGATAAAATGGCATTTTTTGCGACTAGTCGCTTTTCCCACGTGAATAGTCTGATCAACGGAATTGCAAGTTTTACTGGTGAGGGCGAGGAGTCTTCCCTTAGATTTAATTTTTACGATGCCAATTTCAAATTACACTATTCGCTATCTTCTAAGGATAAAATATTTTTGAGTGCCTACTCTGGGCAAGATATGTTTAATTTTCAGGATGCCTTTGGCGGGCGTAGCGTCATCTTCGATACGGGGAGTGGTAATATAACTAGAACCATATTAGACAGTTTATTTCAAAGAAGCGAAGTTTTTTGGGGCAATAGTATTTTTTCTCTGCGCTGGAATCGAGTGATAAATCCTAAACTATTTTCTAACGCCACGCTCACTTTTAGTCGGTTCAATTTTGATTTTGGGGATGTCACTTTTAATCAACTGATAGAAAACGATACGGTGACGAACTTCAATTATAATTTTATAGAATACGAAAATCAAAACTTTGACGTAGGGGCAAAATTGGATTTTGAATACATCAAAAATACCAATCATTATCTCCGATTCGGTACGGAGTTCACTTTTCATAATTTTGAATCTGGCAACGGCGATTATTTTTTTCAGTACAACTCAGATGAGATTCCAGAGGTAAGACCAACCCTCCGACAACTCAGAAGGGAGAACGGCATTGAAAATGAATACTCGGCGGTGAGCATCAATGCCTACGTAGAAGATGAAATAAAAGTAAACCAAGACCTTAGTCTCAACCTAGGCGTACGGTTTTCGGTATTTGGCAATGATGCTGATAATTGGTTTGGATACGTAGAACCTAGGATTTACGCTAAATATTTGTTGCCCAACAATTGGTCGCTGGCGGGGTCAATCACCCGAACTAGCCAAAATGTTCATTTGTTGACCAATACTGGCTTGGGATTGCCCATTGATGTTTGGATTCCCTCGGTGGAAGATATCCAACCACAAACTGCTTGGCAGGAGACCTTCGGTATTGAGTATCATTTGCGCAACAACTTCAAGTTCAAGGTGGAAGGTTTTTATAAAAAAATGCAAAACCTTGTATTTCTAAAAAGCACCATTTTTCAATTTGAGAGTCTGACTTTTTCGGACTCCACTTTTGTCCAAGGCAACGGTATATCCAAAGGGGTAGAAGTAACGCTAGAGAAAGAATGGAAAAAAGTTTTTGCTTTTGGCTACTATACCCTTAGCAAATCGGATCGCCAATTTAATGGGTTCAATTGGAATAGGAGATTTCCTTTTCAGTATGATCGCAGGCATTCTTTAAAATTGGGATTCAACTGGCGCGCTAAGAAAAAATTGAATATAGGGGCTACTTGGACATGGTCTTCTGGTGCGCCGAGAATTTACGCTGCTCTTTTTGAGGGCATTACCGAAGACTTCCCTGCGTTCAATTATTTTCCGGAGGGGGAATTTAATAGTGTTCGTGCACCTGCTTATCATCGGTTGGATATCAAGTTCGGTTGGATTTTTAGAAAAAGTTACGGTACGCACCACCTAGGGTTCTCGCTCTACAACGCTTACTTCCGAAGCAACGTGACCTACTATGATCGCTTTACCGAGTTTGATCAGAATGGTAATCCAATCAGCACTAGAGACGAGCCTACTTCTATCACTCCCGTAGGCATTCCTTCGTTGAACTATTCCTTTAGGTTTTGAGTAGTGAGGTGCGAGAGGTGAGACCATTTAGCTTCGCTATATTGTGGGAGGAGAGCAGGTAACGGTAAAAATTTTGGTGTTGTCTTCTTTAGGAATGGTGCACTAATAAATTTACATTTTATGCGCAGTTATTTTTTCTTTATGCAAGGCGAAAAACGTAGGCGATGCGGGGCATCCTGTGCTTGCTTGATGCCAGAGCATCAAAGGCTTTTCAACGCAGCAGAAAGGAAAAAGAACAAGTAGA
>JBCCJE010000448.1:0-5160 GCA_039027925.1 Bacteroidota bacterium | reverse complement strand
CATAATTTATGGTCACAAGATCGAAGTAGATGAGTATTGTATTTCTTTGTACAAAGAATGCGTCACTAATTTATAGTGTAATATTGATATTTATCAAAAAAGAACACCCCGAATCTTCTACGCAGAAAATTCGGGGTGCAAATGGCTACAAACCAAAACCATCAAATAATCGTCGAAACGCTATTCGAAATATTCGCTTGGTTCAGTCGCTCATCTTCAATCCACGCAGAGATAATATCCCCCATTTGAGAACACGTGTATTTAATGTTAGGATTTAAGTCGGGCGTACCGATTCCTTTGGTCAAACAGAATCTTACCGCATTGCGAACCGTACGTGCTTCTTGGTACAGTTCAAAATTTTCTAACAATAAGGCTACGGACAAGATGGTGCCGATTGGATTGGCAATGTCTTTTCCAGCCGCTTGCGGAAAAGATCCGTGGATGGGTTCAAATAATGAGGTTTTTTCTCCCAAAGAAGAAGAAGGCAGCATCCCTAAAGAACCTGTCAAAACACTTGCCTCGTCGGAGATAATATCACCAAACATATTGCTGGTCAAAATCACATCGAACTGCTTGGGATAGATAATCATTTGCATCGCTGCGTTATCTACAAACATGGCATCAGCTTCTACTTCTGGATATTGTTTCCATATTTCTTTTACCGTTCTTCTCCAAAGCCTAGAGGACTCCAATACATTGGCTTTATCTACTAGCATGACTTTTTTTCTTCGATTCATGGCTGCCTTGAAGGCGCGGTGAGCGATACGCTCAATTTCCATAACATGGTATTCACATTTGTCAAATGCGGTCATGCCGTCCTCGCTAGTTCCCTTTTCTCCAAAGTAAATTCCGCTCGTCAGCTCTCGATAAATGACCAAGTCCACTCCATCTACATTTTCCGCTCGGAGCGGGGAGAGGTGCAGTAAGTTGGGATGCGTAGCTACGGGGCGGATGTTGCAATACAGCCCCAGACTTTTGCGCAATCGAAGCAATCCTTGTTCGGGACGAATTTTTGCGTTCGGATCATCGTCGTATTTAGGATCGCCGATGGCTCCAAAAAGAATAGCATCGGATTCGATACAGGTCTTTAGCGTAGCTTCTGGTAGAGGATCACCAAACTTATCAATGGCAATAGCCCCTACGTCGGCAGGGTGGTAGGTGAACTTGTGATTGAAGCGAGCGGCTACGGCATCTAATGCCTTTTTGCCCTGGGCGATAACTTCGGGGCCAATGCCATCTCCCGCTAGTATTGCGATTTTCTTTTCCATGTGATTACAATAATTATTTTTGGTGGCAGCTTTACTATTCTGTAAATGAAATTAAAAAATTACCTGTGTTTTTTCAAATGCTTCTATTTTTTCTTTTTGCGAAAGTAAGAAATCAATATCGTCGTATCCATTTTGCAAACACATCTTTTTGTACGGATCAATTTCAAATTGTTCTTGTTTTTCACTTTCTTTTAAGGTAATTGTTTGGGTGCCTAAATCTACTTCGATGGATGTCTTTGGATCGGCTTCGATAGCAGTGAACATCTCGTGAAGAAATTCTGGAGAAACGGTGATCGGCAGTAGTCCGTTATTAAGTGCATTTCCCTTAAAAATATCCGCAAAAAAACTACTCACCACTACTCGAAATCCATAGTCATAAATAGCCCAAGCGGCGTGTTCTCTACTAGAGCCACATCCAAAATTTTTTCCAGCGACTAAAATTTTCCCACTATAAGTTGGATTGTTGAGGACAAAATTTTTGGGTGTGTCATCCTGTTCGTATCGCCAGTCCCGAAAAAGATTATCTCCAAATCCTTCTCTAGTGGTGGCTTTTAAGAAACGGGCAGGAATAATTTGATCAGTATCAATATCTTCCATCGGAATGGGAACGGCGGTAGTGGTTAAGGTTTTGAATTTTTCCATATTTGACCCCTGACCTTCTAGGGAGATGACCGCCACGAATGACTCGGACGGTTTTCCCATCAACAGGTAGAAATGGGGATTTTAATTTTGAATAAATAGCATTTTACTTACTACGTTCGGGAAAATCATAAAAATCATAACTGATCTGCGTTAAAATTTTCTGATTATAAATCTTGGAGTGGAAAAACCGAACTATTAAATCATAAAATTTTACCAGCACTCCATCAAATCAACTCTCTGACATCCACGATTTTTCCAGTAACGGCGGTAGCTGCCGCCATCAATGGACTAGCCAGAATCGTTCGTGCACCTTGTCCTTGGCGACCTTCAAAATTTCTATTGGAAGTAGAGATACAGTATTCTCCCTTGGGGATTTTATCCTCATTCATACCCAAGCAGGCAGAACATCCGGGTTCTCTCAATTCGAATCCAGCCGCCTTAAAAATCTTATCCAACCCCTCTGCTTTGGCTTGCTGCTCTACTTGCTTTGAGCCGGGGACAATCCATACGGTAGTATTATCCGCTTTTGATTTTCCCTTAACAAAATCAGCGACTAGGCGTAAATCTTCTATCCTAGAATTGGTACAACTCCCGATGAAAACGTAATTCACAGATTTTCCTAACAAGCTATTTCCAACTTTAAAATCCATATAGTTCAAGGACTTTTCAAAAGATTTTTGACTTACCGAAGCATCGGGGGCAGGAATAGCATCCGTTACTTTGATACCCATTCCGGGGTTGGTGCCGTAGGTGACCATCGGTTCAATATCTTCAGCTTTGAAGTGATATTCAGTATCGAACGTAGCGCCCTCGTCGGTGAAAAGTGTTTGCCAATATTGGACGGCTTGTTCCAATTTTTTTCCTCGGGGTGCAAATTTTCTCCCTTTAATATACGCAAACGTAATCTCGTCGGGCGCAATTAACCCTCCTCTTGCCCCCATCTCGATACTCATATTACAAATGGTCATTCGAGCTTCCATTGAGAGCGAACGAATCGTGCTGCCAGCATACTCTATAAAATGACCAGTACCCCCCGACGCCGTTAACTTTGAAAGGATGTAAAGGATAATATCTTTGGAAAGTACGCCTCGTTGTAGCTCACCATCAATGGTGATCCTCATGCGTTTGGGTCTATTCAGTAGGAGACACTGCGTAGCCATCACTTGCTCCACCTGGCTCGTACCAATCCCAAAAGCAATACTCCCAAATGCGCCGTGCGTGGAGGTATGACTATCCCCACAGACCATTGTCATCCCCGGCTTGGTAATGCCCAACTCGGGACCAATGACGTGGACGATACCTTGGTACTGATGCCCTAGTCCGTAGAGTTCGATTCCAAACTTATCACAATTTTCGATTAAGGTATTGACCTGCGTTCGAGACAAGGGGTCAACGATGGGAAGATGTTGGTTGAGGGTAGGAACATTATGATCGGCAGTAGCTACAATTTTTTCCTTTCTGAAGAGCGGTAGTCCTCGTTTTTCGAGTCCCGCAAATGCCTGTGGGCTAGTCACCTCGTGGATAAAATGCTTATCAATGTAGAGAATATCGCGCCCACCTTCTACGGTATCCACGATGTGTTTATCCCATATTTTATCAAAAAGAGTTTTCTTCATTAGTGGTTTTATTTAGTCATACGTTCATTGGTCAATCTACAAAAAAAATGTCGGACTCCTAAAAGCCCGACGACCTAACCAAATATAATTATTGAACGTACATTTTTCTTTGGAAAAAAATCAAGAGTATGTCTAAAATTCCCTCAATGAGATTTTTGCGCCAAATTTTGTTTTACTCGGCGTTAAATTTTTCGTCGAATTGCCCGCATTCGACTGCAAAATTTGCCTTGATTAAAACAAAATTTGTCAGCAGAAATCTCATTAGGAAAATTTATACATACTCTAACTCGCTGACGGTACTCTTTGCAGGTGTTTTCGACACAATTGGTACAGGGCCTCTTTGTTCACTTCTTTCACTTTGTCTGCGAGTTTTAAGAATTTTTGGTAAAGCACATCTAGTTCCTTCTTCGTCACATTGAATCCTACCTGCTTAGCTTTGTAGGCCAAAGCTGCTCTACCACTTCGGGCGGTCAGTACAATTAAAGATTGTTCTACGCCAACATCTTTAGGATCCATGATTTCGTAAACTTCTCTCTTCTTGATGACTCCGTCTTGGTGAATACCAGAAGAATGCGCAAATGCGTTGGCACCCACAATTGCTTTGTTCGGTTGAACCATCACGCCCATTTTGTCACAAACCAACTGGCTCATGGGATAAAGCATAGTTGTATTTATATTGTTATATAAATTCAGATGGCTGTGTTGACGCATAATCATCACTACTTCCTCCAAGGAAGTATTGCCAGCACGTTCGCCAATTCCGTTGATCGTACACTCGATTTGGCGCGCACCGTTTTGTATGCCAGCGATTGAATTTGCTGTGGCTAGTCCTAAGTCGTTGTGACAGTGGGTAGAGATAATTGCCTTGTGGATGCCTTTGACATTTTCCTTTAAATACTTAATTTTTTCACCGTATTCGTGGGGCAAGCAGTAGCCCGTCGTATCTGGAATATTGACCACCGTAGCTCCCGCCGCGATGGCCGCCTCCACTACTTTGGCTAAGTATTCATTCTCGGTTCTGCCCGCATCTTCGGCGTAGAACTCGACGTCCTCTACGAATGACTTGGCGTACTTGACTGCCTGTGCAGCTCGTTCGATAATTTTTTCGGGCGTAGAATTTAACTTAGCGTAAATGTGCAAATCCGATGTACCAATTCCAGTATGAATTCTCGGTCGCTTTGCGGGGATAAGTGCCTGCGCTGCTACCTCGATATCCTTCTCAATTGCTCTGGACAATCCGCACACAATTGGATTTTTGACTGCCTTACAAATTTCCTCGACGGACTTGAAATCTCCCGGACTAGAGATGGGAAATCCCGCTTCGATAACATCAACATTTAGCTGTTCCAATTCTTTGGCAATTTCAACTTTCTGTTCTGTGTCCAGTTTACAGCCGGGCACTTGTTCGCCGTCGCGGAGGGTGGTGTCAAAAATGTGAATACGATCAGAAGTCATGGTTAATGTTTGAGTTTCAAGAGGGGCTTATCAGAGGGTCTGAAAGTTACTCTTCAAAAAGTTATTAAATCGGTTTAAATTTTTTTATTTCAAAAAAGGTGTATGTTTGCAACATCTCAAAGATATTCCTCTATTAGATATTTTCACTATTAAAAAAGGTTGATGTTACAGTAAGTATT
>JBCCJE010000447.1:0-5179 GCA_039027925.1 Bacteroidota bacterium | reverse complement strand
GTAGAACTCCCTTAAAGTTAGAACCAATTACCTCTGTCCTTCAGGATAGTCACCGCAATCCGTTACAATGAGAAATTTTTAAACTCTACTGACGGCTTAAAAATATTTTATATATATACAACAATATATTTCCAAATTATTTTTTAATTATCCAAACAATCAAAAATGAAAACAAATCCGATCATTATCATCGTTGCTTTTTTTGCATTTACTTTATTGAACTCCAGTTGTGGGCCTGCTATCTTCAAGGCCACATTTGACTCCGATACCGTAAACCGTCCACCCGATTCAAATCCTCCCGGTGCCCCTGCTAATGATAAGATAAAGGGAAATTGTGGAATGGAAGTAATTACTAGTTCTGTACTCAACTCGAAAGCGATGCGATTTCATTACGATACGAATTGTGGTGGTTCAGCCCTCATGTGGTTTGAGGCAGAACCCATACCTACTTCCAACAAATCTTTGAATTATTCTTTTGTGGGCTATCCCGAAAGTTCGAGTCATAAGAGGTTTCATATCTCTTTTGCGGGAGGACATTTTAAAGGTGCGTTTCAAGTAATCTATGAGGACGGAACGATGTACCTTACCGATGGCGGTTACAACAAACACAATATTGGGACTTACGTCGCTAATCAAAAGCAGCTCTTCGTAGTCAATATGAACAGGAATAAGGATCAATACAATCTTTCCATCATTCAACCGGGGAGTTCGAATATTTCTTTAAAAGAAAGACCTATCAGCGAAGATAGTTTTTGGGGTCAGAGCACTTATATTCTTTATCTGTTTTATGATATTGACGATGCGGACTCCTCCCCTAATGGGTACGTTATTGATGAGGTGAAGATCAATAAAGAAAAGTAGTAGTATAAAGAGCTTGAGTTAAAGGTATTTAATACGTCAACCCAAAAGTTGCTTTCCTAAAAAACTTTGTGACTTCGCAGCCAAAGGACTTAGCTCCCCGTGTTCAAACTATCTTCGCCCCTAAACACGACTTTGGAATAGCGAAAGCATCCACCAAAAAACCAGCGTCTCCTCTCAGGCTTTTGCACAGTTTATCTACCATTCGGCGAATCCCCTTAGTCTTTCTTCCACTCATGTAGCCCTGCTCCAAATACCAACCTTTATTTTTTTCAATGGTAGAAAGTGCGTAGAGGTCACACATTTTTTTGAGTTGCTTCTTGATGCCACCATCCTTTTCTGCTTGGACTGCCTTGGCAAATTGCTGCAGTACGATACGTTCAATGTACGCTTCTGCCAGTACGAGTAGATGGGTCTGACACCGCAGATAAGCATCGTAAGGATTCATTCTTTTTTTGATGAGGCCTTGCATACGTTGCCCAACGGAGACTAGGTTGGCGCGCTCCCGATATTGGAAGGCAGCCAGGTGAAAAGCAGTATCGCACAGGTGATCCTTGTCATTGGATCGAGCCGTGAATACATTGTTTTCTGCTACGTAATCTTTAAATTGACTGCCCAAAAAACGCATGACCGCCAAGTAACCGCCATCGTGAAAGGCTTGCCGAAAATCTGATAACAATCCTTTTGCAACTAGCTGCATCAAGACAGTATTGTCTCCCTCGAAGGTCGTAAAGATGTCCGTATCTGCTTTCAAATCCGCAAAGCGATTCTCCGCTAGGTATCCCTTGCCACCACAGGCTTCTCGACATGCTTGTAGGGTTTCGGTGGTGAACCACGTAGCGTAGGATTTTAGTCCGGCGGCTAAAGATTCAATTTCTCGAATGTCTTTTTCGGTGTGGGCGTTGTATCTTTTTGTCAGGTAAGTCAACGCAAAATCCAAAGCGTAGGTCTTGGCGAGCAGGGGCATCAATCGCCTTTGGTGGCTTGGATAATCCAAGAGTAACGTCTCGGGTTCTCGGGGGTTGGGTGCAAATTGTCGCCGCTTCAGGGCGTACTTTATTGCGATAGTCAATCCCGACTTGGCAGCACTTAATCCCGTCCTCGGTACACTCACTCTTCCGCCTACCAAAGTTCCTAGCATCGTAAAAAATCTTTTTGCTGGACTTTCGATGGGACTCGTGTAATTACCATGCTCATCAATATTTCCAAATCGGTTCAATAAATTTTTCCGAGGCACGCGGACTTGATTGAACCAAATTCTGCCATTGTCCACTCCATTCAATCCCAACTTGTAGCCATTATCCTCCACTCTGATTCCCTCCAGTACGTTGCCTTCCAAATCTCGATAGGGCACCAGCACGGCGTGTACCCCGTGGTTTTCACCATTGACGATAAGTTGCGCAAAGACACTTGCCATCCTACCGTGCAGCGCATTGCCGATGTACTCTTTGCCATCTTCTTCCGTAGGCGTATTGATAATGATTTCGTCGGTGGATTTATCGTAGGTCGCTGTGGTTTTTAGTCCTCTCACATTGGAGCCGTGCCCCGTTTCGGTCATCGCAAAGCAACCCAATAATTCGCAAGTACCGACAGCTTTCAGATATTTTTGGTGATGCTGCTCCGTTCCAAGATTTTGGATGCTTCCTCCAAAAAGTCCAAACTGAACGCCAAACTTTATCGCCAAACTCAAATCGTGGTAGCCCAGCATTTCGAAAACTGCAATGTACGCTCCCATGTCATCAGCGCCGCCGTGTGCCTTAGGATATGCCAAAGCACCAAGACCTTGATTGGCCAGTAATTTACACCATTCTAACACCTTATTGCGATAATCATATTTATCCCTCAAGGTTTCGTAGTGGAAAGCGGGATCGGCGAGTAGGTTGCGCATTCGGTTGCGGATGTCCGTATAATCATCATCGAGCCTAGTAGTCATTTGGGCAATGTCAAAACTAGGTTGGTTAAGGATTTCAGCTACTTCTTTTTCTCTTTGACCGGCGGTGAAAATGTTTCGGTAGGTCTCTAAACTTTCCACCCCCAAAACTGCTTCTAAGTCAGCCAGGGCATTTTTAGTTGCTAGGGAGTTCCACAGCATCACCTCCTCCTCGGTGGCTGTTCTTTTTGCCATCTCCAATCCTAGCTGCGCCAACGAACTCCGCTGATTGGAAGGCATTTGTTCTGCTGTTTTTTTAATCAACGTCACCCAATGTTTGAACTGCTCGGGTGACGGTGGATTTTTGGGATTGCCCCATTCTTTTAAAATGGCTTTATCTTCTTTTGTCAAAAAAGGTAAGCCTCTTATTTTTTTACGAATCAAATTAATCTCACTTGGACTCAGGACACTATCCGCCCAGCCTACATAAAAAAGGGGCAGTAAACTCATCACACCCGGTGAATATCTTTGGAATAAAGGAGGTTGGGTACTCATAATTTTATCTTTTAAAAAAGCTTAATGAAATTCAATAACAAGACACTTACGGTTTGCTATTACTAGGCTGCTAGGTATCCGATCCTTAACTTAATGGATTTGAACCACTTGCCTTTCGTCAATAAAAACGAAAGTAGAATGTCGTTTATTTCGGGAAAAACTGTCTGCCTTCTACCATGTAAAAAGCTATTTGTAAAAGAATTGTTTTTTACGGTATCGTTTATTTTCTTATCCTAAATAATCCCCTTCACTTTAATTTTTTCCATAAACCCATCCTTCATTCGCTTACTCACCGTCAGCCGATGCTGCTCGATGAGGATGGTATTTCCGTCTATTTCTTGGATGGCATTCATGTTGATGATGTGGGAGCGGTGGATTCTGATGAAGTCCTCGGAGGGTAAAGTTTTTTCCATAAAACTGGTCGTCTGAAGTGCCAAAATCACATCGTCTTTGGTATAGATTTTTACATACTCCCCGTAGCTTTCTACGAAGAGAATATCTTGATAATTGACCTTCACCAATTTTCGATTGGTTTTTACAAAAAAATAATCAGAGACTTTTTGGGGAAAAGTGGAAGGAAGATTAGTTGACGTAGCGTCCGAAAATTGAATTAACTCAATGGCTTTATCAATGGCTTTGCAAAACCGTTGGAACGAAATGGGTTTTACCAAATAATCAATCACGTCTAGGTCATAACCTTCCAAAGCATACTCGGAATAGGCAGTAGTAAAAATAGTGATCGGTGGCTGTTTCAAAGTTTTTATCAGATCAATTCCCGTCAGGTCATCCATCTGAATATCAGTCAAGAGAATATCCACTTTTTCGCTGTTGATAAGGCGTTTGGCATCCAGCGCATTATTCAGCATACCGACAATTTCTAACTCGTCAATTTTCTGTACGTAGTTTTGTAACAATATCCTTGCGGGTTCTTCGTCGTCCACGATGAGTACTTTGTATTTCATATTTTGTATTTCACTCCCAAGGGAATTTTAAGTTTTAAATGATACTGATTATTTGCCCTCGTTGCGTCAATGGAGTAGGAATTATCGTACTGTAAATCCAATCGCTTTTTGACATTTTCCAATCCTATCCCTTGGTAAGGAGCGTTAGCATTGACTTTTTTCTTGATCGAGTTAGAGATTTCACAAAGGCATTGATCCTGCTCATCCACCTTTATTTTGATACCAATAAAACCATTGGGATTGCTAATGGCATCGCTGTGCTTAAAGGCATTTTCCACTAAATTGACAATGATTAGCGGAGCAATCAGATGAAAACCTTTCACCCCTTCCGTAGTCATTTGCACATTGCGCTGCTCAGAATTTTTCATTCTATAAATTTCTAACAAATCATCTACGGCGTTCAATTCTTTGCTGAGGGCTACATTTTCGGCACTACAATCGTACACCATAAATCTTAAAATGGAAGATAATCGCTCCAACATTGGGGCAGTTTTGGGATTACCAATTTGGGCAAAAGCGTATATGTTATTTAAAGTATTAAAAAGGAAATGCGGATTGATTTGTAATTTTAGAAAGTTGAGTTCTGCCTGAAGTTTTTCCGTTTTTAAAAGACTTTCCTTTTGAATATTCTGAAACCATTGCTCCACAAAATAATAAAGACTTGTGACTGCTAGGATAAGCCCGATGAGTAAATAATCATAAAGAAAATAATCCCAAGTGAGGTCTTCGACGTCGAAGAAATAGTCGAACGGAAGAAAATAATCAATGCAATAATAAACGATTATAAAAAAAGTCATAACTAAAAAAGTCAACAAAAAGTATAGGATTTTCTTACCCCGTAAATATAACGGCAACACTAAATAATAATGAACATAAACCGAGCCCGCAATCATCGCTACGTAATTCAAGGCATAGACTGATGAATCCAGCAAGG
>JBCCJE010000446.1:0-5183 GCA_039027925.1 Bacteroidota bacterium | reverse complement strand
TCGTAGTTTTGCCCTTTTTCATTTTTTACGGTAGCACGCTGTACTTCAAATTTTTTCTGCGTGACAGCATCTAAGAAAAAGCCCATACGGTCAGCCTCCAACCAAAGCATTCTTTCTAGTTGGTTGCTAGGTACAGTTTCGAAGTAGTTGGTTCGATCTCGGTTAGTCGTTCCGTTGAGCGTTCCACCCGCTTCGGTCACGATTTTGAAATGCTCTTCGTCCGCTACGTTGTCAGAACCCTGAAACATCATGTGCTCAAAGAAGTGAGCAAATCCAGATTTCTGTAATTCTTCTCTAGCCGAACCGACGTGGTAAGTAACGTCCACATGCACTAGCGGGTCAGAATGATCTTCGTGGATGACTAGCGTCAGACCATTGGATAGCACATATTTTTGGTAAGGAATGACGATTTCATCTCCTTTTTTCTCCACTTTTTCTATAAGTTTTGTTTGGGCGAAAATAGAAGAAGACAAAACCAATAAACATAAAATGAGTAAGTTTTTCATAATTGAAGTTTTTGTCAAAATTATATTTCTAATGAATTGAAAGGTTAATTAAAATGGTTTGATAATACTTGCAATGTTGTCTCGACAATCTATGTTCTAACGACAAAACAAAAACCGTCGAGTTGTCTAGTGATCGTTCCGACTCATATTTGTCAGAGTAGGTAAGTTGCTTAGATCTTTTGATCCGAGATGAATAAAGATTTGAACTGTGGAACCACAACATTTTTATCCGAAAAATATAGCTGGTACTTTGGCTTTTTTATCCTTAACGCTCCTGCTCCCCGTTCAAATTTGATATATCAAAATGGAAGGCAAAATTAACAAAAAATCGTGGGTTCACTTTTAATGATTTGTTAATCTTTTAGACTTTTCGTGAGAGAAGAGCGGAAGGAACAGAGAGAGGAAAATTTATTTAATGCGTACCCAAAACTCCAGAGGTAATAACGATACTCCTACTTTGCTGCCTCCCTTACCTCTCTTCCCTCCTACCTTCAAAAATCCGTGTCAAACAGCAATGATGTTTACTTTATCCAATTGTTGCTCTATCATCAATGCGCCTAGATTGAACCACCTCGCGGCGTGATCCAGTACCCACCCATCTGCGGATATAACAATATGCTCACTTGTAGCCAAAATTTTATCAGGATTATTGACGAGTGCTACCTCCCAGTTGAAGTTATTTGCAGTTGCTATTGCTTCCAAATTTTGCTTGAGTCGGCCGCTGTTAGAAATGGGTTTATCTAGCAGCCATTTTACTTTTTGTACTTTCAGGCCAACTAGGGTATTTCCCACCATCTTGATAACTGATTCCGTTTGGCGTACTCTTTTATAAGAACCATGAACTCCAGAAATATCCCGATAAGTACCATCTCTACTTTTAAAAATGTACGCGCCCGACATCGCACTTTCGAGGATGATGAGTAAATTGAATCCGTCAACGAATACCGTTTGATGACGCAAATCAGTAGGGGAAAGGACTTTGGCGTTTCTTGCTTTAATCTCCGATTCGGACGAACTGATGCGCAGGATAGCCATTCTCTGACGTTTGTTGAGTTGGTATCTGTTTCCCACTATTTCTACGGAAGAATTTGGGGTATAACCTCTCGTCAATAAATAGACCATATCGTCCACCGCTTCCTTCAAAATGGGCAACCATTTTTTGGAGAAAAGTTGATGATCGTTTGGGTGCTGACCTCTATTTTTTGTTGGCATGAGTTTGTGATTATTTTTTCATTACTTATAATTCCGTCCGAATGACTTATTAGCAAAGTCAATTTAATACTTCAATAAAAAATCAGTTTTCTGAACTTTGAAGTTGTTATTAAATGATACAAAATTCAAAACTAATTTTAATGTTTTGTGAGGTAAAAAATATAATTTTACATTTCAAAATTCAGAATGACATGAAGGTTAAGTTATTTTTATTAGTTAGTTTGTTTTTTGCTATGAGTTGCAAAAATGGAGTAGCTGACGGGCAGTCTGCTACCAGCTCCAAAGACGATGAGGAGATCGTGAATATCATCAGAAATCCAGTTTCGGCAGTAGATGCCGTAGATCCTGACTTTGTACCTAAAATAACCTTTGAGGGAGAAACCATATTTGATTTTGGTACGGTGAAGGAGGGAACAAAAGTGGAGCATACTTTTAAATTCAAGAACACGGGTGAGGTACCTTTACTAATCGGTGATGCCAATACTACTTGTGGATGTACTGTACCGACCTACCCTAGAGAATACATTCAGCCGGGCAAGGGCGGCGAGATCAAAGTCATTTTTGATACTAAAAACTTTACGGGTAATCAAACTAAACCCATCACTATTGTTTCGAATACTTATCCAAGAGATACTAAATTATTCATGAAAGGAATCGTGGAAGGAGATGGAAGTAACGACCACGAAGGACATAATCATTAATTCCCGAGGTTTCGGGGCAAGCATTCATTTAATCAATCATTGAAACCAAGATGTTAGAAATCATACTTTTACAAGCAGGAGGAAACAGCGGACTCTACACCAATTTACTATTCATAGCGATCATAGCGATTACGTGGTTTTTCTTTATCAGACCTCAGAGCAAGAAAGCCAAAGAAGAACAAAAATTCACCTCAGAATTGGAAAAAGGAATGGAGGTAGTCACCAAAAGTGGCGTCATCGGAAGAATATCAAAAGTGGAAGAAAAGATAGTTACGATCCAAGTGGATCAAAAGACATTTATTCCCTTTACGAGAGGAGCTATTTCGAAAGAACTAACGGATGCTTTTCACAAAGACGAATAATTCATTACTTTTACAGTTCAAGTACAAGCAAAACAAAAAACTACCGGTGTCATCCAACGAAGTGATGGCACCGATTTTTTTTGCTTTATACCGTAGCGGTTAATGCTAGTTCGTCTGCTTTCAATTTTTTTCTGAGATAAAGTAGCCCCACTACTGAAATGGCGGTTAGGATTCCAAGAAAATTCCACAAAAAGGCATACCCGTACAATTCAATAATTCTTAATCCCAGCGGCGGAGCAACGATCAGCCCAATGGAAAATAGCATGGAGTAAAGGCCCATGTACTGACCTCGATTATTGGGATTGCTACGACTAAGTGCCAATGAGCTAGCTAGTGGAAAATTTATAATTTCACCAACGGAGATCATAGTCATCGAGATAATGGCAGCCAAAAGATTGAAACCCATGACGTTAAAGAGGATAAAAGATAAACCTATCAAGATAACGCCCCAGATGATCCACCCCATTTGATCTCGTTTTTTTGCTAGCACAAAGATCAAAGGCATCTCGATGGCTGCTATCAGTATCCCATTGTAACTCATTAGTATTCCAAAACCCTTTTCGCTCATCATCAAAATTTCTTTGCAAAACAACGGATAGGTGAATAGCAACTGAATGAATACGATTGCGCTCAAAAATAAAAATCCGATGTACATCAAGTACCAACTATCTTGGTAAGCAGAATGGCGGATGACCTTTTCGGAATTTTCTTCTACCGTCTTTTCCTCTTTTTTCTCCTCCATCAAAAAATAAAAAACTAAAGCTGCCAAAATACAAGTACCGCCGTCCATAAAAAATAACGTCCCGTAGCCAAAAGTACCCGCTAGAAATCCCGCAACGGCAATTCCGAATCCGAATCCAAGATTAATCGCCAAGCGGTAGAGAGACATTGATCGGGTTTGTAGTTCCTCTCCTCCGTAAGCTGTTATGGAAGCCATTCCCGCAGGACGAAAGGCATCTCCTACTAAACTCACCAAGAAACCCATCACACAAAACATGGAAAACGACTCTATCCAGTACAGCGAGAAGTATAAAAATCCTACGAGGAAAAGTGACCAAAACATCACACGGTAATAACCAATGCGGTCCGTCAACCACCCGCCAACGTATGCCCCCGCTACCGATCCCATACCGTGAAAAGACATCACCAAGCCCGCTTGGGTTTTTGTAAAATCCAAAACAACAGCTAGATAAATGGTAAGAAATAAAAACACAACAGAGCCAGAGCGGTTAATAAATGTCACTAATGACAACATCCAAATATCACGGGTGAGTCCTTGGAAGGAATCGAGGTAAAGCTGGCGTAGAGTATGTATCATAGGCTTTCGTAGTTTTTAAAAAAAATCGAGACACTTTCTAAAATACCTCGAATTAGTTAGGAATCATTGTTTTCCAAATTAAGCCTACCAACGGTGTGTTTTTAGAATTAGTTCAACATCTGAAAAAGAATTTCGTCAAGAGAAAAGCTATAAATTTCATTCGTCATTCAACCTATTCTTTTTTATAATCCTCGTATCCGATCTTCTCCAGCTTTTTATATTTTTTGGCTACGCCATTCGCTAAATCTTTTTTGTAGGTCGCTACTTTTTCTTGAATTTCTGAATCACCAGAGCCAATGATTTGGGCAGCGAGGATACCTGCATTTTTTGCTCCATTGAGAGCAACAGTTGCTACGGGAACGCCACCGGGCATTTGTAAAATAGAAAGCACAGAATCCCATCCATCAATGGAGTTGGAAGATTTGATGGGTACACCAATAACTGGCAGAGGGGACAACGATGCTACCATCCCCGGCAAATGGGCAGCCCCTCCTGCACCCGCAATGATGACTCGAATACCACGCGTATGTGCTTTTTTTGAAAAATTAAACAAGCGCGTCGGAGTACGATGAGCAGAGACAATAGTTAATTCAAACTCAATTTCCATTTCTTTTAAAAAATCGGCTGCTTGACGCATGACGGGCAAATCTGAATCTGAGCCCATGATGATGGATACAATTGGTTTTGACATTTATGCTAATTTTTATTTTGTAATTGAATTGTTATTTTTCTAAGTTCTTTGATACCATCCTCCTGTTGAATCAAATCTCTTTTTAGCAAATTAGAGTTTTTCCATATCAAAATTCAAAGGAGTTTTGACAGTAGAATACTTCGAGGGAAATATTTGAAATTGGTAATCTTGGTTAAATTTTAATGACCAGCTATCATAGTCCTCTTATTTAAAAGATTCATTGGAACTACTTTCTTTGAGCAATGGTATTTCTCCAAAAAATAAAGTGAAGAAATACTAGTAGAATGAATGGCTTCATAATCAAAGTTGAGAATAGTAAATTAACAACAATATATTCGCAGGAACGATGAATTTAGTCCACCAAGGATTCCATGACTTTATCACTTCCATTTG
>JBCCJE010000445.1:0-5184 GCA_039027925.1 Bacteroidota bacterium | reverse complement strand
CGCACCTCTTTTTAAAATCCTCCCGACATCTTATCTAAAAGCACTAAGAAAACAACGAAAGCCAAATACTGACAAAATGACCTGAAACCTTCAATGGCAGAAATATTGATGTTTTACGACATACTAATCACTATTAATTTTTTCAAAAAATGATAAATAAAATTAGAGATATAATGAGCAAGCAAGGAAAATCTTCGGCAAAAGAAAATGTAGAAGAAATGGAAGACCAAATCGTAGAGAATCAAGAAGAAATGGATACGGACAATGCTGAAAATGAAGATTCTACGGAAGAATCCAACGAGCCAGAAGATCAAAATGTACAAGTTGCAGAACTGAAAGATAAATACCTACGCTTAGCGGCGGAGTTTGAAAATTACAAACGGCGAACCATCAAAGAAAAACTGAATATGATGAACACTGCGGCGAGGGACACCTTGTCAGCCCTACTGCCAGTTATGGACGATTTTGACAGGGCTAAAAAAAATGCAGAGGACGAAAACTCAGCCGAACCTTTCAGCGAAGGCGTGATGATGGTTTATAATAAATTGTTCAATACTTTGAAGCAAAGAGGACTGACGGAGATGGAATCTACGGGCGAAACCTTTGATCCCGAACTGCACGAGGCAGTCACCGAAATTCCTGCACCCACCGAGGAAATGAAGGGAAAAGTAATTGATACCATCGAAAAAGGATATTACCTCAATGATATCATCCTTCGCTACGCCAAGGTAGTCGTAGGCAAGTAAGACGAAGGAAAACAGCATCAATCATTGTGAACAGACACACAATGATTTTCACAAAACACATAAAACCTTGTTGATTATTTTTTTAAACCTAATGGTGGCATTTACTCTGAGCAATTTTGGGCAGTAGTATTTTTGGTGGAAGGAAAGGATGGCATTTATAGCCAAATTCAGAGCGAATAATGTTACCAAAAAAATAGCAGCATTCAAATGGTAAACATGGCAAAAAGAGATTATTACGAAGTATTGGGTGTGTCGAAATCGGCGGACGAAGCGACCATCAAAAAATCATACCGAAAGATCGCAATGAAGTATCATCCGGATCGCAATCCTGATAATAAAGAGGCGGAGGAGAAATTCAAAGAGGCAGCCGAAGCGTATGAAGTTTTGAGTGATCCCAATAAAAAGGCGCGCTACGATAAATTTGGACACGCTGGTATGGGACAAGGTAACTTCCAAGGCGGTCGAGGCGGGATGACTATGGAGGATATTTTTTCGCAGTTTGGGGATATTTTCGGAGATAGTCCCTTTGAGTCTTTCTTCGGAGGAGCTGGTGGTCGAGGCGGTCGCAGATCGCAGGGTCAACGTGGAACAAATATTCGTATCAAAGTAAAATTGACCTTGGAAGATGTTGCCAATGGGGTAACCAAAAAGATCAAAGTCAAGAAGCAGGTGAGTTGTAAAACTTGTGGAGGTAGCGGTGCTAAAGATGCACGTTCCGTAGCCACTTGTAATACCTGCCGAGGTTCTGGTTATGTTCGGCAAGTAAAAAGTACCTTCTTGGGACAAATGCAAACGACGGTTGCTTGTCCTACTTGCGCGGGAAGCGGACAGATGGTTACTGCTAAATGTGGAACTTGTAAAGGCAATGGAAAAACCAACGGTGAGGAAACTATCGAGATAGAAATCCCAGCAGGCGTAGCGGAAGGTATGCAGCTCTCAATGCGGGGAAAAGGAAACGCAGGT
Organism: Bacteroidota bacterium; assembly: GCA_039027925.1. GTDB lineage: Bacteria > Bacteroidota > Bacteroidia > Chitinophagales > Saprospiraceae > CAJQQY01. The sequence goes on along the minus strand of JBCCJE010000445.1, from coordinate 3,475 downwards.
GCTAAGGGAGGACCAGCGGGGGACTTGCTAGTGAGCATTGAGGAAATTCCACACGAGCACTTACAACGGGATGGGCAAAATGTGATCTACGAATTATATCTGAATTTTGCGGATGCTGCGCTGGGCACTTCCGTTGAGATTCCAACCATCGAAAGTGGTAAAAACGCAAAGATCAAAATTCCAGCAGGAACGCAAGCTGGGAAAATGTTTAGATTGAGAGGTAAGGGATTGCCTGGAGTGCAAACCTACGGTGTAGGAGATCAGTTGATCCACGTCAACATCTGGACACCAAAATCACTCTCTGATGCCGATAGAAAATTATTGGAGAAAATGAGAGATAGTTCGAACTTTGATCCCCACCCCGGAAAATCGGAAAAAGGATTCTTTGATCGAATGAAAGATTATTTTAGTTAAGAGTATGTCTAAATTTTTAACTTCCTGAAAATCAATCCCGAGTACTCGGGAAACTTGACTTCAAATTCACGCACTCATGTATCTCGATATAATCGTTTGTGAATTTATTGTCAAAACCATAAACTGTTGATTTTCAATTCGTTAAAATTTTAGACATACTCTAAGGAAGTCAAAGAACACTTTAAAAAAGCTGCGAGCTAACGAAAGTAATTCATACATTCGTTGGCTCGTTTTTATTTTTGGGAAAATGAAACTGATTATGAAAGTCTTCACATTATTGGCATTGTGCTTTTTTGTCCTTCTTTCTTCTTGCGGGGCTGACTACATCGTAGATCAAAAGAAAAAATTTGAAAATAATCAATGGGCTTATTCCGATTCGTTGAGTTGTTCCATTGATATTTCGGATACCAAAAAATTATATAGTTTATACCTAGACGTGGAGCACCTTACTGAATACGCTTATCGAAATATGTACATCCGGTTGCACAGTATTTTTCCAGATGGAAAAAGAGTGACGGAGAGAATTTCCTTAGAGTTGATGAACAAGATCGGGCAATGGCAGGGAGACTGTAGTGCTGACGAATGTGATTTTAGGCTGCCCATCAACGAAGGAACACATTTCGGACAAACGGGCAAACATACTTTTGTAGTTGAGCAATTTATGAGGGAAAATCCTTTAGCAGGCGTTCAGAGTATGGCGTTTAGAATAGAGGATACGGGACAAGTGCGCAAAGAAGGCGCTCGTGAAAAATAAATTTAACAATACATTTACAAAAACAAACTTTCAGCGGAAACCAGTCTATGAAGCGAAAGTCCTACCAACTAAAAGCAGGAAGCGTTAGCAATCTTCAATTAGTCGAAAGTAATTTAGCTCGGCCGAACCGGGGGGAGGCTACTATCGAGGTCAAAAGTATTGGGTTTAATTTTGCTGACATTTTTGCTATTTGGGGATTGTACGGTGCTACGCCTGATGGCATTTTTATCCCCGGATTGGAATACGCTGGAATCGTACAAGCCGTCGGTGAAGAGGTAGAAAATGTCAAAGTTGGCGATCTAGTGATGGGAGTCACTCGTTTTGGCGCATACACCACGTACTTGAATATAGATTCGAGGTACGTCATCCCTTTGCCCGATGGGTGGACTTTTGAGGAAGGAGCTAGTTATTTGGTACAGGTACTCACAGCTTATTACGGACTAATTTTTTTGGGCGATTTAAAAAAAAACCAAACGGTATTGGTTCACAGCGCAGCGGGTGGCGTAGGTATTTGGGCTAACCGAATTGCAAAAAAATATGATGCCTTCACCATTGGATCTGTTGGGAATAGTTCGAAAATTGATTTTTGTAAAAAAGAAGGATACGACGAAGTGATAGTTCGTAGTAATACATTTACAAATGATATAAAGAGAAGTTTGGGAGGACGTGAATTGAATGTTATCATGGAATGTATCGGAGGAAAAATATTCGAAGCAGGCTTCGAAATTCTAGCTCCGCAGGGGCGAGCGATCATTTACGGCGCAGCTAGATACGCTTCGGTGGGCAATCGCCCTAACTACCTGAAGTTACTTTGGAAGTTTTTGACCCGACCAAAAATTGATCCACAGAAGCTCCCCGAAATGAATAAATCCTTGATGGGATTCAATTTGATTTGGCTGTACGAGCGTGCATCGCTGATGCACGAATTACTCGGTGATTTGCAGAAAATGAGTTTGGGAAAACCGCACGTGGGACATACATTTCCTTTTGAAAAAATAAAAGATGCTATTCATCTATTTCAAAGTGGAAAGACCATCGGGAAGGTAGTTTTGACGGTTTGATTGATGTGCCACGAAGGCTCAAATTCACCAAGACTTTTTTTTACAAATGAAATAAACTTTGCGTCTTCGTGACTTGGTGGCAAATCCCAAAAACATAAACGGTTTTGAACTTTTCCTCGCCCAAAAAGTTTTACCTGTACTCCGCTAAATTAAGACTTCAATATATCCATAAGTCTATCCTTCAACATTTTATAAATCAACTTCGAGCGTCGAAAAAACTTTCGTTGCGCATCATCAAATTCATCAATGGATTCACTTACTCAGGTCATCTTAGGCGCAGCAACGGGCGAAGCTGCCAAGGGAAAAAAACTAGGAAACAAAGCCATGTTCTGGGGAGCAGTTGGCGGAACAATTCCAGATTTGGATGTCTTCGTCGGGGCAGGATTACAAGGCCTAGGATTGGTAGATGAAATGTGGGCGTTAGCTTTTCACAGAGGCATTTCCCATTCTATTTTTTTTGCGGTGCTTGCTCCGTTTGTCTTAGGTCCGCTGGTCAGTTGGCATTACAGAAATCCGAACCGAAAGTACGTTTCCTTCGTAGGCAGCCTGATTGTTTTTGGTATCGTGGGCTTTGCTATCAATTTTGTTTTCTACGAACTTGGAGGGAAAAGTATTAATGTAAGTGTCTTGTTAGGAACGTTGGCTGTGGGTGGGTTATTGACTTGGTTTTTTCGAAAAAGATATTTTGAAAGGACGTTGAGCGAGGTGGACGCTACTTGGAAAGATTTTGCGTGGGTATTCTTTTGGTCTATTTTTACCCATCCTCTTTTGGATAGTTGTACTACCTTCGGGACGCAACTTTTCTTACCATTTTCGGACTATCGAGTGGGCTTCAACAACATTGCGGTGGCTGATATTTTTTACACTTTACCATTTCTAATTTGTCTGGTGACCGCACGCTTATTTTTAAAAAATACTTATTGGCGAAAATTTTTCCTATGGGCAGGCATCAGTATCAGTAGTGTCTATTTGTTATATACTGTTTATAATAAATTTCAGATCAATCAAGTTTTCGAAAAATCACTACGTGCACAAGGCATTCAATACCAACGATTTATGACAAGTCCTGCGCTCTTTACCAATTTTTTGTGGAGCGGTACGGCAGAGGGAGAGGATGTTTATTATCAGGCACTTTATTCCCAGTTTGATAAAGATCCGCTGATCCCTGAGTTTACAATTTTCCCAAAAAACCACGAATTGATAAGCACCTACGAGAATGATCGAAGTATTAAAATACTGAAATGGT
>JBCCJE010000444.1:0-5187 GCA_039027925.1 Bacteroidota bacterium | reverse complement strand
GATCACTAGAAGGCAATAAAAACTAAAGCATTTTGACGTACTTAAAATTAACCGTTACCATCCTATTTTCTTTTTTACTTTCTGTGGGGCTTTTTTCCCAAAAAAACGAGGACAAGGAAAAGGTATCCATCCGACCGTACAAAAAAATTATTAAGTCTGACGCCGAAACCGACGAGGGTTTTTTCAAAATCCACAAAGTGGACGATCTTTACTATTTCGAAATTCCAAACGAGTTCTTAGATAGAGAAATCTTAGTGGTAAGTCGCTTGTCAGGAACAGGAGAAGGCAGCAGAGGAATAGCTGGAATGAAAGCGCGCCCCCAGCAAGTGATTCGGTGGCAGCGGCACGAAAATCAAATTTTGCTCCGATCAGTTTCTTACAACAGTGTGGCGAGCGAACAATCACCAATCTATGAATCCGTCAGGAGAAATAACTTCGAACCCGTCGTGATGTCATTTGATATTCGATGCTACGGAAAAGAAAAAAAGAGCGTCATCATTTTGATGAATGAGCTTTTTACTACCCACGTGCCGCTGATAAGCGCAGCCCCTTCCTACGGGAGTTATAATTCTTTGGACGAAAATCGAAGTTTCATCATCAGCATGAAAAGTTTTCCCAACAACATGGAGATCAAGCACGTCCTGACTTATAATTCGCCGGGCAATAGTTCGGGAGCAGTCTCTTACGAGATGAACCAATCTTTTGTATTGCTGCCCAAAGAACCCATGCAGCCTCGATTCTACGATGAGCGTGTCGGATATTTTTCCATTAGCCAAACCGACTACGGCTTGGATGAGCAAAAAGCAGCCCGTCGGCAATACATCACCCGCTGGAGATTAGAACCCAAAGACATGGATGCCTTTAAGCGAGGAGAATTGGTCGAACCCAAAAAGCCTATCGTTTACTACATTGATCCATCTACCCCCGATAAGTGGAAACCCTACCTAAAGGCAGGTGTTGAGGATTGGTTGGTTGCATTCGAGCAGGCAGGTTTTAAGAATGCGATCATGGTCAAAGATGCGCCTACTAAGGAGGAAGATCCCGACTGGACACCCGAAGATGTTCGCAACTCCGTGATTCGCTACGTAAGTACGCGCCAGCAAAATGCAATGGGGCCTCACGTGCACGATCCTCGCTCGGGCGAAATTATCGAGAGCGATATCCTCTGGTACCATAATGTAATGAATATGTTACGCAACTGGTATTTTGTCCAAACCTCGGCGGTCAATCCCGAAGCGCGCAAGGTGAAATTTGATGATGAGGTCATGGGAAAATTGATTCGCTACGTGGCAGCGCACGAAGTAGGGCACACCCTCGGCTTGACCCACAATATGGGGGCGAGTTCGGCTTACCCTGTGGATTCGTTGCGCTCTCCTACCTTCACCAATACGATGAGTTTATCTCCTTCGATCATGGATTATGCCCGCTTCAATTACGTAGCACAACCAGAAGACAAGGGCGTGGCACTCTTGCCTATCGTCGGCGTTTATGATAAATACGCCATTGAGTGGGGTTATCGCCCAATCCCACAGGCGAACTCCTCTAAGGAGGAACAACCCGTTTTGAATGATTGGATTTTGGAGCACAACGACGACCCGATGTATCGCTACGGGAAGCAAGCCTATTTTTCGGTGGATCCGAGTTCACAAACTGAAGACCTCGGTGACAACGCAATGGTGGCCTCTACGTACGGCATTGAGAATCTAAAAATTGTGGTGCCAAATCTTTTGAAATGGACAAATGAAGATGGAAAAAATTACGATGACCTAGCGGAGTTATACTCCAACGTACTGCGCCAATGGGAACGCTACATGAATCACGTACAAACGAACATTGGGGGTGTTTACGAAAATTTAAAAACCTACGATCAGGAAGGAGCGGTCTATCAATATGTTCCGAGGGAAAAGCAAAAAGAAGCAGTTGAATTTTTAAATAAACAACTTTTCCAAACGCCTTACTGGCTAGTCGAAGAGGATATTTTAAGAAGAATAGAATCATCGGGTACGATCAATCGGATTGGCAATTATCAGCGAAAAGTCCTCAACGATATTCTTGAACCCACTCGCCTAGCACGACTGATTGAGGACGAATCCTTGAACGGAGAGAAAGCCTACACGATGATTAATTTGTTCGACGATTTGAGACTGAGCATTTGGTCAGAGCTAAAAAATGGCGATCCAATAGATACCTACCGTAGGAATCTTCAACGGACACACATGGAGCGTGTCGCTTACTTAATGTCCACCCGCCGGGGCGATGCGTCGCTGAGATATTTTGACGATGGTGGTTACGGTTACAGTGCCATCAACGTGAGCACCTCCGACGTGCGACCAATGGCGCGCGCCGATTTAAGAACTTTGAAAAAAGAAATTAAGGAAGCCATACCTCGGTTCAAAGATGAGATGTCAAAATTTCATTTGGAGGATGCGCTGGAGCAGATAGATTTGATGCTGAATCCGAATAAGTAAAAATAATTTTTTTAAAAACCTTTTGACTTTCTGATAGTTTCTATTTTATATTTGCGACACAATCAGAAAAAAATAATGAATTATTCTATCAAATGTCATCGCCATCATCATCACATGTTCTTAGAACAGATGGCGACGCAATGTTGATAATTGAATAATCATTCAATGTAAAAAAATCGGAAAGCGGTTGTCCATTTGTCTTGGGCAACCGCTTTTTGTGTTTCCATTTTTCAATTATTTTATTCAAAAAAAATCGGATGAGGAAATCCGACTTACGATATGTCATCACCAACTACTTTAAAAATTGCTATTCAAAAATCGGGAAGACTTAGCGACGCTTCAAAAAACCTACTGAAAGAGTGTGGAATAAAAATTAATAATGGGAAAAATCAACTCGTAGCGTTGGCGCAAAATTTTCCATTGGAAATACTCTACCTCCGAGATGATGATATTCCCAACTACGTAGCCGATGGCACTACCGACTTGGGCATCATCGGTGAAAATGTTTTTTTGGAAAAAAATCAACCAGTCGAAATCGCTAAAAAATTAGGTTTCTCCAAGTGCCGCCTTTCGCTCGCCGTTCCAAAATCCGAAAACTACGCAGGACTTGATTTTTTTGTGGGAAAAAAAATAGCGACTTCCTACCCCGTTATCCTTTCCAGTTTTTTGGCAAAAAATAATATCAAATCGGACATTCACGAAATTAGTGGCTCGGTAGAAATTGCACCCAACATTGGTTTAGCGGATGCGGTCTGTGACATTGTGAGTTCTGGAAGTACATTGTTATCAAACGGGCTAAAGGAGGTGGAAGTCATCATGCGTTCGGAAGCGGTGTTGGTAAAAAATCCAAACCTCAATGGGGAGAAGTCCAAGATATTCAATCAACTCCTCTTCAGAATGGAATCCGTACAGCGCGCACAACAATGTAAATACATTTTGTTAAATGCACCGAATGAGGCTATTCCCAAAATAGCTGCTATTCTCCCGGGAGCAAAAAGTCCAACTATTTTACCATTGGCAATGGAAGGTTGGAGTTCGTTGCATTCCGTAGTACAAGAAGAAAAATTTTGGGAACAAATAGATGAACTCAAACAACTCGGAGCGGAAGGTATCCTTGTGATCCCGATAGAAAAAATGATTGTATAAAATGAATCTCAACCAAGTTACCGTACCCACGATTGATGTGGAAAAGCAATTGATTTTTACCAAAAACTAGGATTAATCTTGATTGTAAAATCTCCGCACTACGCAAGATTTGAACTGCCTACGGGAGATGCTACCTTTTCCGTTCATCAGGTAGCAGCACTTCCAACGGGAGAAGGCGTTTATGTTTATTTTGAAATAGAAGAACTCGACGAATACGTAAATGAATTGTTAGAAAAAGAAATTCAAGTTGACGAAATGCCCAACGATAAAAGTTGGCTATGGCGAGAAGCCCGACTAAAAGATCTCGATGGCAACCAACTCATTTTATTTTACGGAGGAAAAAACAGAAAGAATCCTCCTTGGAGAGTTAACTCTTAAAATCTACGAGAAATGAAAATTTTCACTAATCCAAATTCTCAAACGTGGGCGTCCATTCTAGCTCGACCCACCTTAGATGTAAAAAACCTCAACGATGTCGTTTCCGAAATTTTACAAAAAGTAAAAAAGGAAGGAGATAAGGCTTTGAGTTTTTACAATAAAAAATTTGATGGCGTAGCCTTGGAGACCGTTGAAGTCTTGGACGAAGAATTTGAGCAGGCAGCCCAATCATTAGATAACAGTTTGAAAAAAGCCATTCAAACTGCTTTTCAAAATATCCAAAAATTTCACGCTGCACAAAAAACGGAAACACTCGAAGTGGAGACGATGCCCGGCGTAAAGTGCTGGCAAAAAAGTATGCCCATTGATAAGGTAGGATTGTACATTCCGGGAGGAACAGCACCGTTGTTTTCTACAATATTGATGTTAGGGATTCCCGCAAAAGTAGCAGGATGTAAAGAGATTGTTATGTGTACGCCGCCACAGCAGGATGGAAGTGTTCACCCCGCCATGCTCTACACCGCTAAATTGATCGGTATCGAAAAAGTATTCAAGGTGGGAGGGGTGCAGGCAGTTGCGGCGATGACCTTCGGCACGGAAACCATTCCCAAGGTGTATAAAATATTTGGTCCCGGCAATCAGTACGTCACCTGCGCTAAACAGTTAGCCACTCAGCAAGGTGTAGCGATTGATATGCCTGCGGGGCCATCGGAAGTTTTGGTGGTGGCGGACGAAAGTTGTGAACCCAATTTTGTGGCGGCGGATTTGCTTTCACAGGCAGAGCACGGAGTGGATTCGCAAGTGGTGCTAGTTACTTTTTCGGAAGAAACGGCGGAGGCGATTTTGACCGCAGGGGAACAGCAACTCAAGGAACTTCCCCGTAGAGAGATTGCGGGCGTAGCTTTGGAAAATAGCCCTGTCATTATTTTTGATCAAAAAGCAACGGCCGTTCAACTCATCAACGAATACGCCCCCGAACATTTAATCATCGCTACCAAGGATGCAGATGAGATGGCTACGCAAATCACCAACGCGGGTTCAGTTTTTATCGGAAACTACACGCCCGAGTCCGTTGGCGATTATGCTTCTGGCACCAACCATACCTTGCCGACCAATGGTTTTGCAAAAAATTATAGTGGGGTCAACTTAGATGCTTTTTGTAAAAAAATTACTTACCAAAAATTAACGGAAGAAG
>JBCCJE010000443.1:0-5196 GCA_039027925.1 Bacteroidota bacterium | reverse complement strand
GTGCATTCACCGTGACCAAACCCAAAGAAGGTAGGCAGTCAATAAAAATATAATCAAATTCATCGCGCACCTTATCCACAATTTCTTTGGTGACGTACTCTCTGCGCATCCTACTGACTAGCTCCAATTCGGCATCTACCAAATTGATGTGAGAAGGTATCAAGAAAAGATTAGGAGTTTCGGTTGGCACAATGGCCTTTTTTGGATTAGCATCGTGGATCATACAATCGTAGATGCTGACGTCATAATTTTCCGCAAAAATCCCAACTCCCGAAGTAGCGTTAGCTTGGGGATCACAATCAATGAGCAATATTTTTTTTTCTAAAATAGCTAAGCTCGCTGCCAAATTTATGGCCGTGGTTGTTTTTCCCACCCCACCTTTTTGATTAGCTATGGTAATTACTTTTCCCATGTAAAATTTTTTTAAAGAAAAATCTGCAAGACTGAATTAGAATACTTTTTCTCCAATTTCTGGTAGAATAAGCTGTTTCGCTTTTTTCCGAAATGCTTCTACGGCGGCCTCGTGGTCAATTTCGATGTAGCCAAAGGTATCAAAGTGACATCCCACGATTTTGTCGCACTCAATAAAATTAGCCGCCACACTCGCATCCTCGTAGCCCATCGTGAAATTATCGCCAATGGGTAAGATAGCAAAATCCAACTTAGGACAAGTCATCGGAATCAGTTTCATATCCATCGTCAGCGCCGTATCTCCTGCGTGGTAAAAACAAACCTCCTCGTTCCAAATGACGAATCCGCCCGGATTGCCCGCGTAAGTACCGTCGGGCAGTACGCTGGAGTGAACAGCATTGACGTACTTGACCGTACCAAAATCAAACTTCCATTTTCCACCGTGATTCAGCGGATACCCCTTGCAGCCTTTTTCTCCGTAGTAAGAGACAATTTCGTAATTCGAAATGATGATGGCATCGTTGTTTTTAGCAATGGCTTCCGCATCCACTACGTGATCTTGGTGCCCGTGAGTGAGCAAAACATAATCGGCTTTGATGCTGTTTACCTCAATGTGGCTGGCTTTTTCGTTGGGAGAAATGAAGGGATCGAAGATGATCGTTTTGCCATTCAGTTCGATGGAGAAGCAAGCCTGTCCGTAAAAAGTAAGATTCATAAACTTTTAGAATTTTAAGATTGGGTTGGAGTGATTTTAATTGAATTTGCGTGTTTTGTGGGGCTTGAACTGTTGATAAAAATAACGAACCCACTCCCACCAAACGCTACGTATTCCTTATTTTTTAAGCACCCAAAGATACTAGGAATTTTAAAAAAACCATGTCGAGGTTTTTTATAAATTTGCAAAAAAATAGGAGCTTGACTAAAGCACCGCGCCTGTCTTCGATAAAGACAATTTTACAATCCATAAATAAATTTAATGATCACAGTTATATCAGGGACTAACCGCACGGGAAGTCATACCGAAAAATTTGCGAAGCATTTTTACAAAATAATAAAATCCAAATCCGACGAAGCCATCAAGTATTACTCTTTACAAAAATTGCCAGAGGATGTGCTACACGCCGGGATGTACCAAAATCGCAAGCAGTCCAAAGCCCTCCGAGCAATTCAAGAGGAAGTCATGATTCCAGCGCATAAATTTTTCGTCATATCCCCCGAGTACAACGGAAGTTTTCCCGGCGTACTAAAACTTTTTATTGATGCTTGCTCTATTCACGAGTACGCGCCCACTTTCAAGGGGAAAAAAGCAGGACTGGTAGGCATCGCGACTGGACGAGCGGGAAATCTGAGAGGAATGGATCATCTCGGCGCAGTGTTCAATCACGTGGGTACAGAAGTGATGGGGAAAAAATTACCAATTTCTAACGTAGGAGAATTGTTAGAAAAAAATAAAATCACCCACGAAGCGACGCTGAAGGTCATGGAAAACTTCGTTGATGATTTTTTAAAGTATTAATCTTTTAAAATATATTTCCGAAAATATACCATCTAGCATTTGCCACAAGTAAGGCAAATGCTATTGTGTTTTTACCACCTTTCTACAAGATCACTTCTCAAAAAAATATCCTTACCTTTGCGATCTAAAATTCAAAAAGTGGTCAAAGAAGTCGAAATAAAAGTTCAACCTAGAGTGGTCAACGATGAGGCCATCATCAAACAAGCGGCCTTGCAAAAAGCAAAAGTCACTACCGATGAGGTCAAAGACGTGGTGGTACTTCGACGATCTATTGACGCTCGGGGTCGTCCCGCATTTCGATTGCGTGTAGCCGTTTACGTTGGGGAAGATCACCAGCCAGAACCAGCCATTTTAGCACAGTTCAAAAATGTATCGGAAGCCCCACGGGTGATTATTGTTGGGGCAGGCCCCGCTGGATATTTCGCAGCGTTGGAGTTGATCGAACTCGGCTTGAAGCCCATTATTTTTGATCGGGGCAAAGATGTACGTGCTCGCCGTAGGGATCTGCGAGCGATCCAACAATTTGGAGAAGTCAATCCTCACTCCAATTATTGCTTCGGTGAAGGTGGGGCGGGAACTTACTCCGACGGAAAATTATACACGCGCTCCCACAAGCGAGGAAAGATAAGCAAGTCCCTCCAGTTGTTAGTGGAACACGGCGCCGTTAGCGATATTCTGATAGATGCCCATCCGCACATCGGCTCCAATAAATTGCCCAAGATCGTTGCCAATATTCGGGAAACCATTTTAAAGTACGGTGGAGAAATTCATTTTGACGCGCACGTCACGGATTTTATTTTTTCGAAAAAAAATACGAAACACGCGCCGTCAAAAATTCTAGGAGTAGTGGTCAACGAAAAAGAAGAGCACTTAGCGGAAGCAGTTATTTTGGCTACGGGGCATTCGGCAAGAGACATTTACGAGTTGCTCCACCGACGAAATATTCGCCTAGAGGTCAAGCCATTTGCTTTGGGTGTTCGGGTAGAGCATCCCCAAAAGTTGATTGATAAAATCCAGTATCGTCAAGAATCAAGAGAAGAAAATCTTCCTGCTAGTAGCTATCGGTTGGCTTGTCAGGTAGAGGATCGGGGCGTCTTTTCTTTTTGTATGTGTCCCGGTGGATTAGTCGTTCCCGCCGCAACGGCATCGGGAGAAATCGTGGTAAACGGTATGTCTCTATCGAGGAGAAATTCGCCCTACGCCAACTCGGGCACGGTAGTCGCCGTAGAACCCGAAGACTTAGTCCCTTTTAAAAAACACGGAATTTTTGCTGGTCTTGAATTTCAAAAAAGCGTGGAGAAGGCGATGTTCCAGTTTGGCGATGGTAGCCAAAAAGCACCAGCCCAGAGAATGACAGACTTTGTAAATAAAAAAATCTCTAAAGACCTGCCCAACACTTCGTACATCCCCGGCTTGACTGCTGCGCCCGTAAATGAATTGTTACCAAAATCTATAACAGAGAAATTACAAAAAGGAATGCAGACCTTCGGCAAAAAGATGAAAGGTTATTTTACGGAAGAAGCCAACGTAATCGGTACGGAAAGCAGAACGAGTTCGCCCGTCAGAATACCTCGACATCCCACTACGCTGATGCACGTGGACGCCGAGCGATTATTCCCCTGCGGAGAGGGTGCTGGCTTTGCGGGAGGTATCATCTCAGCAGCCATGGATGGGCAGAACGTAGCGAAGGCGGTCGCAAAGATAATTCCTTCACTCATTGATTAATTCTATCCCCCGAAGTTTCAGGACAGGCATTCACTCATTGTACCCAGATGAAAGATATATTTGATTTAATTGCTCGCATATTTTTATCGTTGATCTTCCTGTGGGAGGCATACGATTCTATTAAGTATTATAAATCTACGAAAGCCGCCATGACGGGTTACGGAGTCACTTGGAATCAGGACTTGCTGCTAAGTTCAGCGATCTTCCTGATGATATTTGGAGGTATATTGATATTGACGGGGTATCGGGCAAAGTTCGGGGCAGTTTTACTTTTATTATTTTACGTGCCCGCTACGTTTATCATTTATTCATTTTGGAATGATCCCGAAGAATTGTATCGTGAAAACTCTATTCAGTTTATGAAAAACCTAGCCATCATCGGAGGACTCATGACGATGTACGTTAACGGTGCAGGACGCTACAGCGTGAAGCGACTTTTTGCAACCACTCGGCTGCCAAGAAATGCCCGCTAACCACCAAAAGCTCACTCCTAATAATTGTTAATTATTCATTATCAATTATTCATTGTTAATCATGTTCATTCAATAACTCACCACATTGGTCGCAATATTTAGCATCATCAGCGTGGTTGTCGGCAGTACAATGTCTGCACGATTGGGTATTGTTGTGGCTCTTGGTGGCTTCGTTGATTAATTCGGAAGTTACGATGCCCGTAGGTACAGCCAATACGGCGTATCCCAAAATCATCACCATCGCCGCTATAAATTGTCCAAAAGAAGTCTGTGGAGAAATATCACCGTAGCCCACCGTAGTCAAAGTAACGATGGCCCAATAAATACTTCTAGGAATACTGTCAAAACTTGAATTAGGATAGCTACCTTCGATGAGGTACATGACTGATCCAAATATGGTGACTAACAATAATACGAACATTAAGAAAACGAATATCCTTCTGCTACTAGCTCGCATGGCACTCATGATTCTTCTGCCCTCACGCGAGTATTTTCCCAACTTAAATATTCTAAAAATTCTCATCAATCGAAATGCCCTAATCACCATCAAGGATTCGTAGCCGATAAAAATTAAACTCAGATAGGAAGGAAGTATGGAGAGCAAATCTATGATGCCATAAAAACTAAGGGCATATTTGAGTGGCTTGTACACGACGTACAACCTCAAAATATATTCAATGGTAAAAAATATGGTAAAAATCCATTCGAGCACATCGAAAAGCAAACCGTAGCGATCTTGAATACTCTGCACACTTTCCAGCGTCACTACGAGGACACTCGCAATAATCGAAATAATTAATAAGACATCGAACAACTTACCATCGGGGGTGTCCGCTTCAAAAATGACTTCGTGTATTTTTTCTCGAAGAGGGTGAAACTTTCTTTTTTTAATTTCTGACATAATACGTTTAAGTTCTTGCCAAAATGTGTTTAGGATGCTATTCCGTAGTAGCCGTATTTTTGATAAGGAATTAGATGACAATAAAATAACGAGTATTGTTGAACCATGTCACAAAAAACGCAAAACATATTTGCTTTTCTTATCAAAAAAAAATTCTGTTTGGGGCCGAC
>JBCCJE010000442.1:0-5222 GCA_039027925.1 Bacteroidota bacterium | reverse complement strand
TCAAAGCATGGTGCTAAGCAGTTACGATATATTTAAAAAATTAATAATTAGCTTTTAATGATTAATTACCACGATTCACAATGTTTCAATTACTGATTGAAACTTAGGCGGTACTGAAAATCAATAAGTTATATTTTGTAAGGACTCAAAGCCTAGTTGGAAAATTAGCAAATAAATACTATTTTTCGGCGAGAAAAAATATCCTAAAAAATACGACATATCAACCCAAAAGAAATAACTGATTTATCGCAGATGCGAAATTTAGTAGTGTCGTTTATGAACGTAGTCGGAAGTCAAGCTAAACAAATAGATGACTTAACGAAAGAAAAACCAGAGCTAAAAATGGAATCAATCGCTCACAAGGCGAACTATCCTAAAATGATAAAATTACTAACAAATATGATGTGCTTTCTTTGGCTGATTTAATCAGACTTCAAACCTCTTGGCTTTGAAGGGATACTATATTTTTAATTTTTTTCTTTAAAACTGCACATAATTAATTGATTATCAGCATTTTTTGTAACTAGCGATTCGTATTAATTAATCGTTAGTCAAATAACACTAGATGAATTTTCAAACTACTGATTGGGTATTCTTTACCCTGTACCTTGTGGGCATCATCGGAATTGCCCTTTACATTTCCCAGAAAAAAAGAGGGACGGAGGAAACCACCGAGTCCTACTTCATGGCAGGAAAATCCTTACCGTGGTGGATCATCGGAGGTTCACTCATCGCATCCAATATTTCGGCAGAACAATTTATCGCCATGTCGGGCGATGCTTTTCGGCTAGGGTTGGGCATTGCTACCTACGAATTTATGGCGGCGTTAACTTTGATTTTGATTGCGTGGTTTATGCTGCCCATTTATTTGAAGAAAGGGATTTATACCATGCCACAATTCATAGAGCAAAGGTACGATGCCAACGTACGCACGGGACTCGCCATCTTCTGGTTGCTCATTTTTGTATTTGTTAATATTACTACTGTTTTATATCTGGGAGCCTTGACGATGGAAAGCACTCTAGGTATCAGTATGATTTGGGGAGTCATCGGATTAGCGATTTACTCGGCGACATTTTCTATTTTTGGTGGATTGAGAACTGTTGTTTGGACGGATTTGATTCAAGTCGCCTTTCTGATTGGAGGTGGATTATTGACGACCTACTTTGCGCTGGATGCTTACAGTGATGGTAGCGGATTTATGTCAGGACTTTCCAAATTGTACAGCGAAGTGAACGACCGATTTGATATGGTTATTTTCAAAGGAGACCTAACGTATATCAATGACGAAGGTGGTATCTCCGATGCTTGGGATAAACTCCCTGGCTGGAGTGTTTTGATTGGTGGCATGTGGATCGCCAACTTTTACTACTGGGGCACCAACCAATATATCATTCAGCGAGCACTAGCCGCCAAAAATATTCAGGAAGCTAGAAAAGGAATTGCTTTTGCGGCATTTATGAAATTAATATTGCCACTCATCGTCGTCATTCCGGGTATCGTAGCTTACGCCATGAAGGCCGAAGTCACCAAAGGCGATCAAGTATATTCTTGGGTACTCAACGAATTTATCGGTACTGGATTCAAAGGACTTTGCTTTGCGGCGGTCGTGGCGGCGGTCGGTTCTTCCATTAGTTCCATCGTGAATAGTGTCTCCACCATTTTCACTATGGACATTTACCGACACATTGGCGGAGCAGAAAATAAAACTGAAAAACACTTAGTTCGAGTCGGTAAAATCACGGCTGGAGTCACGTTGCTTTTAGGGGTATTGATCGCTCCGCAGTTTGTAGCCCTCGAATCTGCGTTTTCTTTTATCCAAAAATATACTGGATTTTTTAGCCCCGGTATCCTCGTAATCTTTATGTTTGGACTCTTTTGGAAAAGAGCCTCCACCCGAGCGGCGATGGTGGTCGTCCTGCTATCCTTACCCTTATCGTTCTTCATTGATCTGCAGTTTCCATATATTCCATTTATGAACCAAATGGGTATTGGGTTTATTATTTTATCCGTGGTGATGATCGTCATCTCGTTGATGACCAACGAAGGCGACGATAAAAAAGCCATTCAACTAGAGGAAGGTATTTTCCAAACTACGAGTTCCTTCAAGGTAAGTGCCCTCATCGTTTCGGGTATTTTGGCAGCTATTTATACGGCGATGTTTTAGGGGATGATAGAATGAGGGAATTTTGAATGATATTTTGAGAACTCAAACCACAGTAGGGTCGTGCATGTTTGAGTTATATAAATTTGCATCTGGAGATGTGCCAAATCTTAAGGATTTGCCATACCTGACTATGGAGCTTTTCTTCATTCTAAAATGTACCGTCCCTCTGGGACTTTTATATCTTGTAAATACATTGTTACATTCTACCGAGGTGTCGTCCCTCTGGGACTTCTGAGACCACCGAGGTTTTGGAATTACCTAAAGAGCACCAGAGGTGCGGCATCTCGGTAGAATGAATACCTCAGCAAGTCATCAAAACAAGCTAACTCCAAAACTTTTCACCAACCTCCCATAAATCACCTAACATGAAAAAAATCTCAACCCACCTAGTCCTTACATATATATTGTTACAAAATGTCTGTACCTACGCCTTCCAACAACTTCCCTCCGGATTTCCGCAAGCCGAAAGGGAAAAAATAAACATCAATACCAACTGGGATTTCTACTTAGAACGATGTGTAGCCACAGACGATAAGATGCAGCCACCTCCCGTCCAATACCGATCGGTTGATGCCGATTGGGAAAAAGTAAACCTACCCCACGGGTTAGAATTGTTTTCCAACGATATGAACGGAAGCACAGATGACCCTTTTCAACTCACCTTCCAAAGACACATCGGCTGGTACAGTCGTACTTTTAAAATTGAGGCAGACGCAGATCAAAAAATTTTCCTAGAATTTGAAGGTGCTCACCAAGTAACCAACTTATGGGTCAATGGTCAACACGTAGGAGAACACAGCATTGGCGGCTACACGCCATTCCATTTTGATATTACTGATTTTGTTAAAAAAAACTCAACTAATACCATTACCGTTAGTGCCGATAATCGCAAGCACAAACACATTCCTCCCGATGGAGATCAATTTGATTTTATCAAGTTCGGCGGTCTGTACCGTGATGTGTATTTGGTAAAAACCAACTCTCTGCATATCACATTTCCTTGGGAACGCTCGAATGCTGGAGTAAGTATCACGACACCCTCCGTTACCCTCGAAAATGCTACCCTGACCGTAAAGACTAATGTCATCAACGAGGCAAGTACTCCCCAACAATGTCAAGTACGCACTCGGATTATTGACAAAACGGGTAACGTTGTTTTGAAAATGGAAAAATCAAAAACAATAAATGCTGGTGAAAATTTTACTTTTTCACAAACGGGTGGAATCACCGAAAACCTACACTTGTGGTCACCCGAATCTCCCTACCTTTATCGAGTCAATACGGTGATTTTGGCAAATAACAAAATAGTAGATATTCAAGAAAATAACTTGGGCATTCGCTGGTACGAATTTATCAAAGGAGCAGGATTTTTTCTCAATGGTAAAAATGTAGAACTGATAGGTGCTAATCGCCACCAAGCCTACCCGTTCATCGGAGATGCAGTTCCCAACTCGCTGCAATGGAAAGATGCTTATCAATTCAAACAAGCTGGCTTCAATATGATTCGACTGGCTCACTATCCACACGATAATGCCTTCGTGGAAGCCTGTGATGAGTTAGGCATCTTACTGTACGAAGAACCCCCTTCCTGGATCGGGATAGGGGACGAAAAATGGTTTGACAATCTGGAAGAAGCTACTCGTAGGATGATAAGAAATCACAAAAATCATCCTTCCATCCTGATGTGGGGAGGTTCGTTGAATCATCGTGGGCCCGTCGAACAATTACACTATGCAGTCAAAGAAGAAGATCCCACCCGACCGAGTGCTTCCAACGGAAGTCCGTGGACGGGGCCACGAGGATCGGGTATTTGTGATATTTATACGCCGATGGATTATCAAAATATGCCCATCTACGACGACGAAATTTCCTACCTCTGTGAACACGGTGGTAGTGCCGATGCCAGTCGAAATCAATATGAGTTGTCTCGATCAAGAGCATCAAAAAATAGAATTGGCGTAGCGGTTTGGACGGCACACGATTACCACTCTTTCAAGTCCAACCGAGCAATGAATCCCCGCAGGACGTGGTCATGGTATCGAGTTCCCAATGAACCTTTCTACTGGTATCAATCCGAGTTGCTCCCCCAACCAATCGTTCACATCGGAGATGAAAGGATATCAAAAGATGGAAAAGTTATCGTCTTTTCCAATTGTCAAGAAGTCATTTTAAAACATAATGGAAAACAAGTTGCCCGCCAGTATCCCGATGTTAACCCAGCAACTGCCTACGTGCACCATCCTTCTTTTACCTTTGATTTGGATTGGAAAACTGAAAAAATCGAAGCAATCGGTTTGATGAATGGAGTAGCAATCCAAAACCATTTTTTACAAAAAAATACCCAGCCTACTCGACTAAAACTCGAAATAGAAATGGACGAGCGACCATTTAACGCCAATGGTTTTTCCATAAAAACGGTTAGAGCCTACGTATTGGATACCAATGGCAACGTGGTAAGAAATGACAAATCTATGGTCTCATTTGAAGTAGAAGGTCAGGGAGCATTGATCGGAAAAAATTTAAAAGATGCCAATCCGAACGAAGCGTACTACGGAGTGGCAACTGCTATGGTTCGTTCCACTTCCGAACGTGGCAAAATCAAGATAACAGCTTCCGCAAAAAATCTTCAGTCCGATACCTTAACATTTCAAACCCAAAAAATAAGTTCAAACGATGTCATCGTAGCTTCCGCAAAACCCATCTTCGATAATAAGGTAGAGAAAATTGACATTGGCGGTCAAGAGCAATTTTTACAGTTCGGTTGGCGCGCTTGGAACGGCTCGGCCAATGCTAAGAAAAATGTCGGAGATGGCAACGGAAATGTCATAGATATTTCTAATGAGCAGCAAGTCCGTGCTTCAAAAGGAGAAAACATCTTTTCCCTTAAAAGCTTTGAGGGCGTCACGCTCGAAATTAGTTCAGAACAAAATTTAGAATGGACAACATCGTGGGGGCAGTCCGGCCCGCTCGCGTACCTTAATATGGACGGGGTTAAAGTCAGCGCCGACCAGCGGTTAGTTTTAACCATAAAAGGATTAAAAAAAGGAAAATATGG
>JBCCJE010000441.1:0-5223 GCA_039027925.1 Bacteroidota bacterium | reverse complement strand
ATGTCAATACAGACCTCCACAATTCTGAATTACTCATTCAGGATTATGTTTAATAAATTTACGATTGATGGGAAAATTGTTTTCACTTTGACTAAGACTAAACACAGCGAATTGATTTTTGGAAAACCAAAGTGAAAAAGATAATGTGATTAAGCTACTTGTGGAGGATGGAAAACATCAGTAGAAAAACTGAAATGAATAGGTGAGTGATAAAAAAAGGAAGGCGTGAAAAATTGAGGTAGTTCTTCTTGTAATTCAACTTTATCTTTGGCGTCAAAGAAAACAGCCGTTCCGCAGCAAGAGCAAAAACAAAAAGAAACACAGCAGTCATCTTCGCTTGGTACTTCACTCGGAATGGTAGTTTCGCAACAGTCGCTCTCTGTATCACAACCTCCAATAGCACCAACTACCGATGGAAACAAGGTCAGCCAGATAAAGAAAAAAACTGATATATAACGAGTCAAATTTTTCACCTGCCAAAAATACGTTTTTTTCACGTAAAAGTTTTTAGAAGTGGTGTAAGTTAATTCTAAAGGGATAAAAAATGATGACTCATAGCAGAATACTCTCAGTCGTACTTTAGAAAAATTTTTGAAAAAAACTTGTAAAATTAATTTTTACCTTCACGAGCGAAAGAAATAAGACCAGTCGCAAAATCCAATTTTGACTATGCAAATTTCTGCTAAAGAATTGAGTCAGTTACTCAACGGCACCATCGAAGGAGACCCCCATGTGGTGGTAAGTCGTCCGAGTAAAATCGAAGAAGCCACGCCTGACACTATTTGTTTTTACGCCAATCCGAAATACGAGCATTACGTATATACTACGGAAGCTGCCATTATTTTGGTGAGTAAGGATTTTCAGCCTACGCAACCGATCAAGGCTACCCTCATCAGAGTAGAAGATGTGTATCAATCCGTCTCATTTCTTTTAGAAAATTTTGCGCCCGATGCGCATCCCGAAGCAGAAGTATCCGACCAAGCAGCTATCCACCCTACCGCCATCATTGGAAAAAATGTAACTATTGGTCCCTTTGTAGTGATCGAGGCAGGAGCAAAAATTGGCGATCATACCATTTTGCAAGCGCAAAATTTCGTAGGAAAAAATACTACCATTGGAGCTAGTTGCATCATTTACGCTGGCGCAAAAATACACCACGAATGCCGGATTGGCGATCATTGTATTTTGCATGCCAACGTAGTTATCGGAGGAGATGGTTTTGGGTTTGCGCCGCAGGAGGATGGGAGTTTTAAAAAAATAGCCCAAATCGGTAATGTCATCCTTGAAGACCACGTAGAGGTCGGTGCTAATACCACCATTGACCGCGCTACGATGGGATCAACAATTATTAGGCAGGGGGTCAAACTCGATAACCTGATTATGATAGCCCACAATGTGGACATTGGGGCGAACACCGTCGTGGCTGCACAGGCGGGGATAGCGGGCAGTACTAAAATCGGGGAAAACTGTATGATCGGAGGTCAGGCGGGTTTTGTGGGGCACATCGAGGTGGCCGATGGTGCCAAAGTACAAGCACAGTCGGGAGTAGCTAGAAGTATAAAAAAAACCAATACTGCGGTGTACGGATCACCTGCACTTCCCTATGCGGATTTTTTGCGGGCGTACGCTGTTTTTAAAAATCTACCAAAACTCTCGAAGGAGGTTCAATTGTTAAAAAAGCAATTGAAGTAGGGAAGAGAGAAAAGGGAGAAATAATTTATGAAATAAAAAATAAAGGAGTGCTGCGAGGTATCCCAATAGCTAACATCTAAAACCTCATATTGAATCAACTCTATTATCTTTGTCAGAAAAATTCAACATCATCAATGAAACAAACTACCATCAAGAAAGCCACTTCCGTCAAGGGGGTAGGACTACACACTGGACAAGAAGTCACCATGACTTTTCATCCAGCCCCCGAAAATCACGGGTACAAATTCAAGCGGGTGGATCTCGAAAATGAACCCATCATCTTAGCTGACATCAAAAAGGTAAGCTCTACCAATAGAGGCACCACTCTCAAAATGGGAGAAGCACAGGTGAGTACCGTCGAGCATACTTTATCCGCACTCACGGGACTCCAAATTGACAATGTACTGATTGATATTGATGGTCCCGAAGCACCCATCATGGACGGCAGTGCTGGCGAAATTGTTGCGGCACTCAATGAAGTAGGCATCGAAGAACTCGAAGCGGAGCGGGAATATTTTGAAATAGACGAACCCTTGGCGTACAAAGACGAAGCGACGGGAGCCGAGATATTAGCGTTGCCGGCGGATGGATTTGAGGTGACTACCTTAATTGATTTTCAATCACCTACGCTTGGTCATCAGTACGCTTCTATCAATTCCATAGAGGAATACCCAACTGAGATTGCATCTTCCAGAACATTTGTTTTTCTCCACGAACTCGAACATTTGTTAGATCAGAATCTCATCAAAGGGGGCGATTTGGACAATGCCATCGTTATAGTGGATAAGATTATGAATCCCAAAGAATTAAAGGCGTTGGCCAAACGATTAGGCAAAGAAAACGTCCAAGTAGAGCAAAAAGGGATTCTGAATACCGTAGCTCTACGATTCGAAAATGAGCCTGCCCGCCATAAGTTATTGGATGTGATAGGTGATTTAGCCTTAATCGGAAAGCCGATCAAAGGAAGAATCGTAGCTACAAAACCGGGACATGCGGTCAATATTGAGTTTGCTAAAATCCTCAAACAAAAGATAATAGAACAACGTAAACTCAGAAATAAACCCAAATACGATCCTAGTCAAGCCCCTATCTACGATGTGGTAGAAATAGCAAAACGACTCCCACATCGGTATCCGTTTTTGTTGGTGGATAAAATCATCGAACTGAGCGAACAGCACGTCGTTGGTGTAAAAAATGTGACCTTCAATGAGCATTTTTTTCAAGGACATTTCCCCGGAAATCCCGTGATGCCCGGTGTACTGCAAATGGAGTCTCTCGCACAAACGGGAGGTATCCTAGCCCTGAGTACGGTACCTGATCCCGAAAATTGGGATACTTATTTTTTGAAAATGGACAACGTGAAGTTCAAAAACAAAGTAGTACCGGGCGATACCATTATTTTTAAAATGGAGCTACTCGCCCCCATCCGCCGAGGGATTTGTCAGATGCAAGGCATCGCCTACGTAGGCAACAAAATCGTATCGGAAGGAGAGTTGACTGCCCAAATTGTCAAAAGAAATACTTAAAAATTTGCCTTAAAAACTACAATGGCAAAAGAGGCAGCCACCCAAATTATCATTGTCATTGCCATTATCATCACAAAAGAAAGCCAAGTAACTACCGAACAATCAGACTACAATTATTACTCAACAATACTGAAAGCATTCGCATTATGAATCCATTAGCAAATATTCATCCCGAAGCCAAAATTGGAAAAAATCCTACCATAGGTGCTTTTGTCACTATCGAAAAAGATGTAGTCATTGGCGATAACTGTGTCATCCATCCCAATGCGATGATTATGAATGGTACTCGAATGGGCGATAACTGTAAAGTTTTTCCCGGAGCAATAGTCGGTTCTATTCCGCAAGACTTGAAATATAACGGAGAACGTACTTATCTGAAAATAGGAAACAACGTCACGATTCGAGAATACTGTACGATCAATATTGGTACTTCTGCCAATCACAGCACCGTCATCAAGGATGATTGTTTGATCATGGCCTACTGTCACATTGCCCACGATTGTACGATCAACGAAAAATGTGTATTGGCCAACAACGTAGCACTAGCAGGACACATCGAGATTGGGCCAAAAACGGTACTAGGAGGGCTGACCGCCGTACATCAATTTGTGCGAATAGGCGCCCACGTCATGGTCGGTGGGGGTTCGTTAGTCAGAAAAGACATTCCACCCTACATCAAGGCGGCTAGAGAACCTCTCTCCTACGCAGGTGTCAATTCCATTGGGCTGAGAAGAAAAGGATTCTCTAGCGATCAAATTCACAATATCCAAGATATTTACCGAGTCTTATTCCAAAAAGGACACAATACCTCCCAAGCACTCGTAGTCATCGAATCCACCTTAGTGGAAACGCCCGAAAGAAAAAACATTGTTGGATTTATCAAAGAAGCTAGTCGAGGTATCATTAGAGGGTATCGCCACATCAATGGAAGTCCGCGCATCAAAGTCAATGGTAGTAATGGAAGTATGCTTTCGTAGTGTGAGTAAACGCTACCGCTACGAGTGGATATTCAGGGGAATAGATTTCACTTTCGAAGCGGGTAAAAAATACGCCGTGCTCGGCCCCAACGGCTCGGGAAAATCTACTTTGCTAAAAATTCTATCAGGACATTTGACCCCTTCCAAAGGGAAGGTAGATTTTTTATTGAATGATAAAAAAATAGAAATAGACGCTATTTATAAACACATCAGTTACGCCGCTCCCTACATTGAGCTTATCGAAGAGTTTTCGCTCCTCGAAGCCATCCAATTTCACCAACAGTTCAAACCTTTCCTTCGCGGGTTAAAAAAATCTGATCTTATTAACCTGCTAGGTTTTGAGAAATCCAAAAATAAGCCTGTCCGTTTTTTTTCTTCGGGAATGAAGCAGCGATTGAAGTTAGTACTAGCCATCTGTTCCGATACCCCGCTTTTACTCCTAGATGAACCTACTACCAATTTGGATACGCAGGGCATGGAATGGTATCAAAACCTAGTAGAACAATTCGCCCAAAATCGCTCTACGGTCATCGCCTCCAATGTACAAGTTGATTACGAATTTTGTGAGGAACAATTGAACATCATGGACTATAAGAAAATTGGAAATGCCCGTCCCAAAACTTCGGGGAAAAATTGAAAAAGCCTGTCCCGAGGTCTCGAGACAGGCTTTCATCAATCTTCAAACCTTCTACAAAATCACTTCTTCGACGCCTGTATTCTTCTTACAAATCGCTCGGCGGTAGAAGGTTCTACGTACTGCAGTTCAACCGTTTCTCCGTCCTCCATTTTGATGATACGATCTTTTTTCTTGAGGTCAATCACGAGGTCGTTGAACTTGGTATTGTTGGATACGATATTCATGATACCGCCCTTGTAACCAAAAAAGTAGTACGTGTCACTCGGCGATTTGATGTACATGTAGAACCGATCATCACCGCTGGCTGGCATTTTAAATTCAATAAAGGCCTTCAACGTGATGTTGACCTCTTCCCCCTTGACACTTATCAATCCTATTTGGTCATTTTTAT
>JBCCJE010000440.1:0-5232 GCA_039027925.1 Bacteroidota bacterium | reverse complement strand
TGATGATGTTAAAAGTTTTATGATAGGAGCAGTTGCACCCGACTTTGAGCAAAATACACCAGAGGGCAATCCGATGAAACTGAGTGATCTTCGAGGTAAAGTAGTCCTAGTAGATTTCTGGGCAAGCTGGTGTGGCCCTTGTCGGAGAGAAAATCCAAACGTAGTTCGACTTTACAATCAGTACAAAGATCAAGGTTTTGAGGTGCTCGGTGTTAGCTTGGACAAAGGTAAAGAGAAGTGGCTCAAAGCCATTGAAAAAGATGGACTCACCTGGCAACACGTTAGCGATTTGAGAGGTTGGGGAAATACCGTAGCGAAGCAGTACTCTGTCAGATCCATACCGCATACTTTGTTGCTAGATCAGGAAGGGCGGATCCTCGCCAAAAATCTCCGAGGGCCAGAACTAGCTAAAAAGTTGGCAGAAATATTTAAAGAGTAATTATAAAAAAGCCACGTTGAATTTAGCCATCTCTGACTTCAACGTGGCTCTCTTTTTCTAAAAATCGAATTAAAATGAAATACCTCCTACTGCTATCCTCGCTCTTAGTTTTTATCCTTTGCGCTTGCGGCGAAAACCAATCCAAAGCTACGTCAACAACCTCAACCAACAACTCTCAACAATACACTTCCAAAACTAAAAAACAAGACAATCCTACTCCAATCAAAACTCTAGTCTATGACTACGATACTACCCAATGGACAGATTTGCGCTACCTGGATTCGACTATTCTCATTGACATGCGATACGCCACGACTAATAATTTTGTTAAAGAAAAAATGTACGAGTGTAGTCGCTGTTTTCTCCGACCAGAAGTAGCACGACGCATCGTGCGGGCACACCAAATTTTGCGAGAGGGAGGACTTGGCTTAAAAATGCTAGATTGTTTTCGCCCTCGTCCAATCCAACAAAAGCTATGGGATAAATTTCAAGATGCTCGCTACGTGACGCCCCCTTCCAAAGGCTCGATGCACAACCGAGGTGCCGCTGTGGATTTAACCATTGTCAACGAAAAAGGGGAACAACTAAACATGGGTACACCCTTTGATTATTTTGGAAAAGAGGCGCACCACGCTTACACGAACTTATCGGCAGAAGTATTAGCGAATAGAAAATTGCTCAAAGAAACGATGGCAGCAGTTCAGCTTAAACCCATCACCACCGAATGGTGGCACTATTCCTACCAAGCCCAAAAGTATGAATTATCGGATATGCTTTGGAAATGTGATAATGGAAGCCAGGATGCCGAACAATAATTTCCAACCTTTTGCTTTGCTTCTCGTTAAAACTTTTTTCTTGATTAGACAGACTCTCAGATAAAATTTGATCCTCAAAAAAAAATCTAATTTTGCAGCGATTTTTTCAAAATAAAATTCACTTTTCCTAACCATAATTTTTTCCAAAAAATGAAAAAAGATTTTCTAAGCAAACTAGGTCTTAAACAAAAAAACAAAGGAACCAGTACTGGTCAAAAATCTTATACTTCCAAAGTCAAAGTATATATTGATTCTTACTCCCCCGTTGACGGAGCGTATATTGGAAGCGTAAGCATGACTACCGAGGCAGAATACGAGCGAGTAGTCAAAACTGCTCAAAGAGCTTTCGTCATTTGGAGACAGATGCCCGCTCCCAAAAGAGGAGAAATTGTCAGACAATACGGCGAGGCACTCAGAAAGTACAAAGAGCCGCTGGGGAAATTAGTTTCCTACGAGATGGGGAAAAGCCTCCAAGAAGGATTGGGAGAAGTGCAAGAGATGATTGACATTTGTGATTTTGCGGTCGGATTGTCCCGACAACTTTATGGTTTAAGTATGCACTCCGAACGACCCAACCACCGCATGTACGAGCAGTGGCATCCATTGGGGATCGTTGGAATTATTTCGGCCTTCAATTTTCCCGTAGCAGTTTGGTCGTGGAATGCCATGATCGCCTTGGTATGTGGAGATGTTTGCATCTGGAAGCCATCCGAGAAAACGCCCCTCTGCGGTGTAGCTTGCCAAAATATTTTTCAAAGAGTATTAAAGGATAACAAAGTACCAGAAGGCGTCTCTTGTCTCATCAACGGAGATTACAAAGTAGGCGAGTACCTGACCCAGGATACCCGTGTACCTTTAATTTCCGCTACGGGAAGTACGCGTATGGGAAAAATTGTAAACGCAGAAGTAGCCGCTCGCTTAGGTAGAACAATCCTAGAACTAGGTGGTAACAACGCCATCATCGTCACCCCACACGCTGATATGAATTTGGTATTGACGGGAGCTGTTTTTGGCGCAGTCGGTACCGCAGGACAACGGTGTACCACCACTCGCAGATTGATTATCCACGAAAGTATTTATGATAAAGTAAAAGAACAATTAGCTAGTGCCTACGAGCAACTCAAAATTGGAAGTCCGTTAAATGCAAGAAATCACGTCGGGCCACTTATTGATCGGGATGCTGTAGAAATGTATCAGAGTGCCATAGAAAAAATTAAAGCAGCAGGCGGAACGATGGTCGTCGAAGGCGGCATCCTCGAAGGAAGAGCTTACAAAAGTGGCTGCTACGTCAAGCCCGCCATTGCGGAAGTTGAAAATCATTTTGAGATTGTGCAGCACGAAACTTTTGCGCCCATTCTTTATCTGATGAAGTACCAAGATTTGTCGGAGGCAATTGCTATGCAAAACGATGTCCCCCAAGGATTATCTTCAGCTATCATGACCGATAGCCTCAAAGAAGCCGAACAATTTCTTTCCACCGCAGGATCCGACTGCGGTATTGCGAATGTAAATATTGGAACGAGCGGTGCTGAAATCGGTGGTGCCTTCGGCGGCGAAAAAGAAACAGGTGGAGGAAGAGAAAGTGGATCTGATGCTTGGAAGGCCTACATGCGCAGACAAACCAACACTATCAACTACAGCAAAGAACTACCACTAGCACAAGGAATTAAATTTGATTTTTAACTCTACTTTCACGGGGTAACTTCCAGTTTACCCCGTGAATTAAAAAAAAACTGCGAGGGTAATTTCAAAATTCCCCTCGCAAACTACCAGCTTCTGAATCTCATACCCAACCTCTTCCATCACTACCGAAAATGGATTACTGTTAGGACTATTTTCTTGAGGCAGATGATCCAGTATTTTATACGTCGGAAAGGTCATCTGCATTTTAATACCAAAATATTCTTCTTCGAAGGGTTGAGGATGATAGCTCTTATTTTTGTCGGTGATAAATGATAAACATACCTCCTAGTCTGTTGTATTTATCTCTGCCTCAATAACTACACACTTCCTTTTCTATTTAATATTCGTACTTTTGCGGCTAATTTTTTTCAACTAAAAATCCAAATCACAAGCCATGAGCTTCGTAGATGAAATTAATAAAAGAAGAACATTTGCAATCATCAGTCACCCAGATGCTGGGAAGACAACCTTGACCGAGAAGCTACTACTCTTTGGAGGGGCTATTCAAGTGGCTGGTGCGGTCAAGTCCAACAAAATAAAAAAGACGGCAACTTCGGATTTTATGGAAATCGAAAAACAAAGAGGTATCTCCGTGGCGACTTCCGTGATGGCATTTAAGTATCGGGGGTTGAAGATCAATATCTTGGATACGCCTGGTCACCAAGATTTCCAAGAAGATACTTTTAGAACTTTGACGGCGGCGGATAGCGTGATCGTAGTGATTGACGTCGCCAAGGGGGTAGAGACGCAGACAGAAAAATTAGTCGAAGTGTGTCGTATGCGCAATACTCCAATCATCGTTTTTATCAATAAATTGGATAGGGAAGGAAAAGATGGTTTTGACTTGCTCGATGAGATTGAGCAAAAATTAGGATTGACAGTGTGCCCGCTTTCGTGGCCAATCGGAATGGGTCAACGATTTAAGGGGGTTTATAATATGTACGAGAAAAAGTTAAATCTTTTTACTGCACACGGAAAACAAACCCAAGAAGATACCATCGAGTTTACCGACTTAGCTAATCCCGATTTGGAAAAACACATTGACGAAAAACCAGCGAAAGAATTGCGGGAAGAGGTGACGATGGTGGAAGAAGTTTACCCGACTTTTAATCAAGGTGATTATTTGGAAGGAAAAATTTCTCCCGTTTTTTTCGGAAGTGCCATTAATAATTTTGGCGTAAAAGAATTGTTAGATTGTTTTGTAGAAATTGCGCCAACTCCGCTGGGAAGACCTACCGAAGAAAGATTAGTTAATCCTACCGAAGATAAATTTTCGGGTTTTGTTTTTAAAATTCACGCCAACATTGATCCTCGCCACAGAGATCGGATTGCGTTTCTTAGAATTTGCTCTGGAAAATTTCAGCGAAATACTAACTACCTCCACGTGCGACAGAACAAGAAAATGAAGTTCTCGAATCCAACTTCTTTTATGGCAGAAAAAAAATCTGTTGTGGACGAAGCCTACCCTGGAGATATTGTGGGATTATATGACTCGGGAAATTTCAAAATCGGAGATTCCGTAACGGAAGGAGAAGTTTTACATTTTAAGGGGATTCCAAGTTTTTCTCCCGAGCAGTTTCGGTACGTGAACAATGCCGACCCGATGAAATCTAAGCAATTGGCAAAAGGGCTAACACAGTTAATGGACGAAGGCGTAGCGCAATTATTTATTAAAGAAATGAATGGGCGGAAAATCATCGGAACTGTCGGCGCCCTTCAATTTGAGGTCATTCAATATCGCCTAAAACACGAGTACGGTGCTAGTTGCGAATACGAACCCGTTAATCTGCACAAGGCATGTTGGTTCAGATGTGATGATCCTGCAAAACTGAAAGCATTCATGGATCGCAGGAAAAGAGACATCGCAAGGGATAAAGAAGGTAATCTGGTTTTTCTAGCAGAGACAGCTTGGATTTTAAAAACAATTCAAGAAAACTTCCCGGAAGTGGAATTTCATTTTACTTCTGAATTTTAGTTTCGCCGAATGGCTTTTACAAAAACCTACTGAAGAAAATACATAAAAATCTGTGGTCATTAGTAGCAAAATCCCGTATAAATCTCACGCTAGCGTATAGTTCAAAAAATAAATTTAAAATCAAAAAGCATGGCAAATCAGGACGATTTTTTCAAAAAGTTAGTTTCACATTGTAAAGAATATGGTTTCATTTTCCAATCGAGCGAGGTGTACGATGGCCTAGCTGCGGTGTACGATTATGGTCCGTACGGGGTGGAATTAAAAAATAATATCAAAAAATACTGGTGGATGGCGATGGTGCAAATGCACGAAAATATCGT
>JBCCJE010000439.1:0-5233 GCA_039027925.1 Bacteroidota bacterium | reverse complement strand
GGGAGACAATTGTTTGAATACCGTAGTGTTGTCGTTGACCTTGGCAATATCGGCAAGGGTGGAGATGATGGCTTTTTTATTTTCGGCAAGCAGGTGAGGCAGGTGCGCATTGTCAATATACACCACAAAAAAGAATACAAAAGTGGGTAGTTCTTCGTTGCACTCCGAAAACGTCGCAACGATCCATTCAAAAAACTCCTGCAGGTGATCTTCCCAATCCGCCGAGTGAATTTGGAAAACGGTAGCTACGTAATCGTAATTCAGTCTGGGAATCCCTTCTTTGACAAATTTGTCAAAATCAAAATCTGCGTACTGAAAATCAAAGCGTTCACAAATATATTTTTTAAAAGCCTCAATAGTTTTTTTCGCATTGCGCTTGACGGGCAGTTCCCTGACCTTGACCCTACTTGTGAGGGCATTCGTTTCGTAGTGAAAAGCAGCACCGGCGTCTTCCGTTTTTTCTTGGTACAACTCGTACACCATGCGTTCCGCAAAACTCGGCGGCATCTGATTGGGGCAGGCTGCCAAAAAATAAAACTGAAAAATATTAAGTTGCTCCTCTTTCTCATCGTAAGCATCCCACCAACTGTTGCGGGGATTTTTCCGATCCATATTCACTAGCTGCAATCGCCCCATAGATTTTTGTATGCCCAAATGTGCGATCTTCTCGTTGATGTAAACTTGTCCCGATGGGGTTTGCAAATTATACTCTTCCATCACCTTTCGTTCTACTGCC
This sequence comes from Bacteroidota bacterium, assembly GCA_039027925.1. GTDB lineage: Bacteria > Bacteroidota > Bacteroidia > Chitinophagales > Saprospiraceae > CAJQQY01. Next base: position 4,497 of record JBCCJE010000439.1, on the reverse strand, counting down.
TTTTGGTTCCTATTGAACTGCGCAACGAGTCCGTGAGGATCTTTACCCGTTATCTCAGCCACAGTTTTCAGAACTCCATACACTACCTTTAGCCAACCATCATTCGGATTAGAAAGATTTTGAATGGGGCTTCCGCCTTTCTCGGGAAGGAAGGTATCCACTTGTTCTAAAAACGAACCCTGATAAAAACAAGAATTGGTATAAACAGGAAGAATCTTAGCTTTACCTTTTTGGTATTGTTCCATGGCTATTTTTCCGTGGACTTCCATCATCTGGTCGGAGCCGATCATGTTTTTAGTTACGATAAAAATGATGATATCAGCTGTCCTCAATTTATTTTCAATCGCCTGCTTCCGCACATCGCCAGCCCGAACTGTATCGGGAGTAGCTACCTCGACCAGCCCTAGCCCCACCAAGCGATTGAGGTGTTCCACCAAGTCGTCTTTGAATTTTTCGTCATCCTTATCGTAGTCAACAAAAACCTTTAACATGGATTGATTTTACTTAATCGTTGGATAATTGTCATCTAGTTCAGCGTAATAATTTTTGATGTATCGCAGGGCCTGTTTTTTCTGTCGCCGTTCTTGTCGCTCCATCGCTTCAATCTCTTGCAGGAGTTCTTCTAGCTTTTCCTTAGCGGCTTGCACCTTTCCGATTTGCTCCAAAAACTTGGCGTATTCGATTCGCTGATTATAATTAGAAAATCGAAAATCTGCGGATTGAAATAATTTCTCTGCCTTTTCGGTCATTCCTTTTTCTCTGTACGCCCAAGCCAGAAATATGACCTCTTCAGAACTTTTGAATGATTTGTCATCAATTATTTTTTCCCCGTGCTTGATGATCTCGTCGTAGTTTTTCAATTGGTAATGCACCCGAAGTAGCTTCATCAATAAATCTTTATCGTCCTCGTAAATTCCTTCCAAACACGAATCGTACAATTGCATGGCTACTTCGTAGTCGCCACTCCGATAGTACTCATCAGCCAACTTGACTTTGTTGGTGAAGGTATCGGAGAAATTTAATTCTCTTTCTAGCTTCGACGTTTTGTAGTTGTCAATGAAATTGCTCTTGACACCCTCGGCAATGTTTTCAATATTTTCTCTACTGTAAAATGTGTGGTAGAGATAAAACAGACTACCGATCAATGGAAAAAAGATGATGATCCAAAACCATTTTTGTTCCTCGTTTCGAGTGTAAGCCTGATACAAACAGAAAAGCTGAAGCAAGGCAATGGGGGTATAAAATCTTAACATCCTTAATTTCTTTGTTGTAAAAAAATATGAAATTAAGTAATTCTTTTGAAATTTCTGTAGAACCCATCATCTAGCGATCACAAGTTTTTTTCTTGGCTTATTTCTGTTTTTATTAACTTTGCTAATAGTGAACGATGCTAGTTCGTGTTTTTGATTTAGAAATATCAGTCTAGCTAATTTCAATTTTTTCTATCTTGCCGAACAACACAGTCATTCATCATTCATCATTCATCATTCCGAAAAATCAACTATTAGCGATTATGAAAAATACACTTTTAGGAATTATAGCTATTATTATTTTAGGGGGTATTGCCCATCAGTTTATGCCTTATTGGGGCATTACAATAGTGGCTGGCATCGTGGGTTTGATCTTTAGCAAAAGTGCAAGTTCCAGTTTCTTTTATGGTTTTGTAGGAGTATTGTTATTGTGGGGCGTTGCTGCTTATAGCTTGGATGCGCCCAATGAAAGTATTTTATCGGTGCGCATGGGTGAACTCTTGGAGGGAATAGGAAGTACGGGTGTGCTGATGGTCACGGTACTTATTGGAGGACTTCTAGGAGGACTGGGAGCGATGACGGGTACTTTGGGGAAAAAGATTTTTGAATAAAATTATTTACCATTCTTCCATTCCTCGGTACGAATACCATTCACAAAATGACAGAAAGAGAGATTTACAGAAAAGCTCAAAAACGGGTAAAAGCTAAGAAAGGCTTTTACACCCACTTTGCTGTTTTTTGTGCTAGTGCTATTTTTTTATTTACTACTAATTATTTAATTAGCCCTAAATTTTGGTGGGCATTTTTTCCTACCCTTGGTTGGGCCATCGGCATCGTAGCCCACTACTTTTCCACTTTTGGATTGCCTACTTTACAGGGGGAAGATTGGGAGGAGAGAGCATTACAAAAAGAAATTATAAGATTGGAACGCAAACAAAGCATCCTACCTAAAATAGAAGGTACGGATGAAAATATTACCCTACCTGATGAAGAACTGGAACTTAAAGAATTTAAAAAATTGCGAAAAGAATGGGATGATCGGGATTTTGTTTAGAAAAATTGTACTTACCGCTTGGTTCTTTTTTACCATCATTCATTTTTCTTTCGCTCAAAACATTCCCTTTGAATGTGACCACAATGCTTATTTTTCTCACCACGAATCTGGAGGGGATTTACTTTATAAGTTTACTCCCGACTTTAATTTTACTTTACTGAAGCAGTTGGACTTTTCTATCAACGGGATTGCTTTTAATCCTACGGATAATTTTATGTACGCACTCAACGAAAGTACTACCCACATCGTAAGGGTAGATCAAAATGGGGATCACATTGATCTTGGTTTGCCCGTTGGAATCCCCGGTAGTAATTATTGGGCAGGTACTTTTACAAAAGATGGTCGGATGATAATATCAGGCGGTAGTAATGCTTGGATTGTGGTGCTCGATGTGACTACGGTGCCTCCGACGGTGCTCGCTGCCAACGCAAAATATTACGCTGACGGGAGTTCGGGTAATCCTAGTTTTGGGGATATTGCGGTAGATCCTTCTTCTGGGGTTTGTTATACCTTCGAGAACGGTACTAGACGACTAGCCACTATTGATATTAGTACTGGGGCCGTCCAACCATTCGGAGAAACTTTTTCCAAAGATTCCGATAGCAATGGTGCATTTTATTTTAATAAACACGGAACGCCAACTGGATTTTTCTTAAAAGATATTTACCAATTTGACAAGGTGACGGGAGAGTCAGTTTACGTGGGGGATGGACTGGATGTTGATAATGGCATTGATGCTTGTGGCTGTCTCAATCCTATCCAATTTGATAAAATAGCTGAACCTGCGGAAGTATGCGCCGGCGATACCGTTACATTTACCTTTGAAATTACTAATGCTTCTAACACTACTTTTACCAATATCCAATTTGCTGATCCTCTTTCTGGAAAATTCACTTTGGTCAGTCCTCCTTCCTCTACGCTAGGAGGTTTTGTGGAGACTATCCCATTGGCTGATGGTTATAACTTGCTGGTTATCAATGAGATGGAGATTCCTGTGGGTACTTCGTCCTTTTCTTTTGATGTAGCTGTAGCGAGCGATTCCGATGGGATAACTACAGTGTTCAATCAAGCAAGGCTTGGCGGCTTTGATCCTAGCTGGGAAAATTTTGTAGATTCTAACAATCCTTTTACAATACAGGGCGGAGATGCTACGTCCGTGTTAGTCTCCGCTACGCCGCTGTTGTCAATGGACTTAGAAACCATTGGTACGGGATGCGAGGACACATCATTTGAATTGATCGCAGATGCTTCTATTTCGGGAAATTTTACTTGGGAACTTCCCGATGGATCCTTCTTTGAAGGTCAAAGTTATAATCAATCTCGTGCAAGTATTTTGGATCAAGGAAATTATAACATTCAATTCACGGATGTTATCGGTTGTCAAATTGATTCGTTTTTGACCTTTGATGTTTTTCCTGCTCCTAGTATTGATTTGGGAAATGATTCTACTTTTTGTTTTGAAAATTCTTTTACCATTGCTCCTGGTAATTATTTCAGTTACGTATGGCAGGATGGTTCTAGTGGGGCGGATTTTCTCATTGAAAATTATGGTCGCTACGCCGTGGAAGTCACGAATGAGCACGGCTGTTCCGCTTTGGATAGTATCATTTTTTCTAGTGGATGTCCTGCGGACTTATACGTGCCTAATGCTTTTTCTCCCAATGATGATGGGCGCAATGATTTTTTTAGAGCTTACGGCGTTGAAGTGGTTAATTTTAATTTAAAAATTTTTGATAGATGGGGCGCGTTACTTTTTGAGACCCAAGATATCGAAACTGGTTGGGATGGATTTTTTAATGGAAAAAGAAAAGCTTCGGGCGTTTACGTGTGGATGATCGAAGCTAGTTTTTTAAACGGTCAGACGATTAGGAATAGTGGAGACTTGACTTTGCATAGGTGAATTTAATTGAAAATTCGAAATTGAAAATTGAAAATTATCCGTGGTATTAGAAGAAATTGAATGAGCCACGAAGCCACGAATTTTTTTTAAGCCAAATGTAATTACCTAGCCCCATGCTTTGAGAACTTCGTGGGCTGAGAAAGCGGGAATGATAAGTGCTCTTAAAGCCAAATTATTGAGCGTTTATTGGCTTTAAGAACTTTTGCTTTGCTTATTTGCTATCCCACGAAGTTCTCAAAGCATGGTGCTAAGTAGTTACAAAAGAAAATATAAAAACTTCGTGCCCTTGTACT
>JBCCJE010000438.1:0-5244 GCA_039027925.1 Bacteroidota bacterium | reverse complement strand
TCTCGAAGGAGATAAATATTTACATCAAAGGTATTATTTAGATTTCGGATGACATCGCATTCCAGCACATTCAAATTGCGGAGTGCCTTATCCGAAAATTTCTCTATCCGTTCCCGTGTTCTATTTTCCACAATAATATTGTAAGTAGTAAAAAGACTAACGGCGAGTAAGATCACACTCGTGGTGTAGAGGATGAATTTGGATTGTCGCTCTTCTTTTTCGGAGGCGAATGCTCTCGACGGAAAATCCATCAACTGAACAATCGAGTAAGTAGCGAGCGCCACCAAGGTAGCATTGAGGATAAATAGAAAAAACGAACTAAAGATCACCCCACCATAATTGGGATTGAAATCTTCCGCACCGAGCAAATAACCAAACCATTGGGAAATACCGTATCCCGTCACGCAGAGCGGGGGCATCAAGGCCGTAGCAATGGCGACTCCTGGTATGGCGTTGGATTTATCTTTTCTTGAACTAGAAATAATCCCCGCAAATCCGCCGATCAAAGCAACCATGGCATCGAGGATGCTCGGTCGAGTTCTGCCTTTGATTTCGCCATTGAAGCCGCCGTCTATTCCTAAGGCATGAGTGACCGAGAAGTAAACTGTGCTCGTGAATAATGCAATACCGATAGCAATCAATAGATGTTTGCCAGATACGAGAAGGGTATTCCGATCATTAATACCGATACCCAAACCAATACCGAGAATGGGCGCCATCAGCGGAGAAATAAGCATTGCGCCAATGATGACCGCAGGAGAGTTCAAATCCAATCCGAGGGAAGCAATAAAAATGGAGCACATCAGAAGCCACGCATTAGCCCCCTTCATCTCCTTATTATTTTTGATGCCGATAATCGTTCCTTCCTTATCCATACCTTTTTTTAGATCAGTTAGATCATAAAAAAAATCTGAGGCGTGAGATAAGAAACTATGTGGTTCTTCAGTTGTTTTGTTGGTAGAAGGTGCTGACATGGAGCATACGAATTTTAAAAAATTGACCCAAGATAAAAAAACACTTCTAAAAAGTTAGATTATCTGCTAATTTTGGCAACCCGTCAGTTTACTGTTACTCACACCGTTTTGAATAATCATTAAATAATTCGTATTTAAATCAAAATCATTACTATGAAATCTGCATTTAGAGCCATACTTGGAATAGCTTTGTTAGGAGTTGGATTTTTTCTAGGAACCTCTTGGACATCAAAAGATACCCTCTCTGTCTCAGAAGATAAAATCGAACCACTACCCGTAGCCCAAAAAGAAACCGTAGCCGATATTGCTGCGCGCAAGTCATTGAATCCCAGCGAGTTAGCTACTATCAAATTATTTGAAGATGCCACTCCGAGCGTAGCATTTATCACCACCTCCAATGTACGGAGAGATTACTGGACGAGAAATATTCAAGAAATTCCTAGAGGAACGGGCTCAGGATTCGTCTGGGATCGAGCTGGTCATATTATTACTAACTACCACGTGATTCAGGGTGCAGACCGAGCGGAAGTGACCCTAGCTGACCAGACGACTTGGGATGCTAGTCTGGTAGGCATCGCTCCCGAAAAAGACTTAGCCGTACTAAAAATTGATGCCCCTAGCAGCCAACTGAAACCTATCCCCGTAGGCACTTCCGACGATCTTTTGGTGGGTCAGTCCGTGTATGCCATCGGGAATCCATTTGGTTTTGATCAGACTTTGACCACGGGAGTCATTAGTGCGCTAGGTAGAGAAATCAACGGAACGGATGGCTCCGTCATCAAAAATGCCATACAAACGGATGCTGCTATCAATCCTGGTAATTCGGGTGGGCCGTTGCTAGATTCCAGAGGGAGTTTGATTGGGGTCAATACTTCCATTTACAGTCCATCGGGTGCTTACGCTGGCATTGGTTTTTCTATTCCCGTAGATGCGGTCAGTTGGGTAGTACCAGAATTAATTGAGCACGGAAAAATATTGCGACCTACTCTGGGAATCGAAATGGCTCCCGAAAGATACCTAGCTCGCTACGGTGTGGACGGGATTCTAGTGACCAACGTACTTCGTGGCAGCGCCGCCGAAAAAGCAGGTATCCTCCCCATGCAAAGAGATCGAAGAGGTAGATTCCAGCTAGGTGATATCATCGTAGGGATCAATGATATGTCCATAAAAAATCGGAACAGCCTCCGATTGGCTTTAGAAAATTATAAACCTGGCGACGAGGTGACGATCAGGGTACTGAGGGGAGAGGAAAGTCTGGAGATACCATTGGTGTTGGATGAGGCTAGATGATTGAAAATACGAGCTAATATGATCTCAGCGAATCACCACCTCCTCAATGTAGTCTTCGCCCAATTCTTCGTTCATGACCTTTCGTATTTTATCTTTGCTAAAGGATAACTCTTGCCGCAACGATGCCGAATCAATGGTAATGAACAATTTTTTATTGCGAACAGAAATGCGTGAAGTATATTTTGCGATGGTAGTGCCCATCGTATTTTCCCAAGTGACTGATAGTTTGTTTTTGTACAGTTTAGATTTGTGCTTATAGCCTCCCACAAGGTCTTTGAGTACCTCGTCAATACGTTTATCGTTATGTTTTTTCATAATTTAAAATTAGTCATTTTTTGGTAGAACCATTCCAGCTTCGATGTAGAATTTTTTGTAATTCGTTTCAAAATTTTTGATAATCTCTTCTACCCTATTTTCGTGGGTATCGGTAATAAATACTTGCCCAAAATTTTTTTCTAAGATCAACTGAATCAGTTGCTTGACCCTGCCTTCGTCCAATTTATCAAAAATATCATCCATCAGAAGGATGGGATTCGTAGCGTGGTTTTTTTTCAAAAAATCGTATTGCGCTAGTTTTAGAGCTAAGACAAATGACTTTAACTGCCCCTGCGAGCCAAACTTGCGTAGCAAATGACCATTGATTTCAAAATTCAAATCATCCTTGTGGATACCTACCGTCGTTCGGGTCAGAATACGATCTTTTTCTCTGGCCGCTTGAAGTTGCTGGAGCATTGCTCCCTTTTGTAGAGGAGATTTGTACACGCAGTCCACCTCCTCTTGACCATTACAAATAATTCGATAAAACGATTGGAACACGGGAAGGAACACTTCCACGAAGGCTTCTCTTTTTTTAAAAATAATTTGCGCAGGGGCTAAAAGTTGTTCATCGTAAGTATTTAATAACGCCTCATCGAAGGAGCGCGTCTCCGCAAATTTTTTCAGAGTAGCATTTCGTTGTCTCAAGACTTGATTATACGTAATCAAATTTTTCAAATACGAAGCATCTAGCTGCGATAGCGTGTTATCCAAAAACCGACGGCGTTCTTCGCTGCCTTCCGTTGCCATGAGCGTATCATCGGGAACAATAATCACCACGGGCAACAATCCAATGTGTTCGGATAATTTTTGGTACGACACATCATTTTTTTCAAATTCTTTTTTCTTACCGGGCTGTACCTTTGCCACTATTTTGTCTTTGTGTTCTTTATGATTTTGACAAAAATAACCCTCTACTCTAAAAAAATTATGATCGTGTAAAACCACATTTCGATCGTTGACTCCTCGGTGGCTTTTGCACATGCACAGGTAATAAATGGCATCCAACAAATTGGTTTTCCCCATCCCGTTGCGCCCCACAAAACAATTCAACCGCTCGCTGAAAACAAAGTCAGCGGTGGAGTAGTTTTTAAATTGAGTCAACTTGAGTTGATGGATGTGCACGTGAGGGTTAGTTTTGAGTAATTAATGACTAATGTGAATTTTTGCGGCAAAAATAATTGAATTTTGCGGATTATGATTTTAGAACTATCTTTATTCTATAAATCCATCACATTTATAAAAAATCTTTTAAAAACACGAAATAATGACGAAAGTAGTAGAAAAAGCCGCTCGACCGAAAAAACAAAAGAATCAGTACAGTAAAGAAACCTATTTGACTTGGTACGAGACGATGCTTAGAATTAGACGTTTTGAGGAAAAATCACTTCAAAAATACGGTCAGGAAAAAATCCGTGGCTTCCTCCATGTGTATATCGGACAAGAAGCCATCGCAGCGGGATTAGTGACAGCTATTCGCCCCGAAGATGCAGTAGCTACTGCCTACCGTCAACACGGACTAGCGATCTGTAGAGGGATTACGACCAAGGCGGCAATGGCTGAACTGTACGGCAAAAGAACTGGGGTGGTAAAAGGTAAAGGTGGCTCCATGCACTTTTTTTCCAAAGAGCATAGATTCTTTGGTGGAAATGGTATCGTGGGTGCACAAATACCAATTGGTACAGGAATCGCTTTTGCGGAAAAATACCGAGGTACGGACTTGCTCTGTGTAACTATGTTTGGAGACGGTGCTGCCCGCCAAGGTTCATTGTACGAGTCTTTTAATATGGCGATGACTTGGAAACTGCCCGTACTTTATATTTGTGAAAATAACCATTACGCTATGGGTACTTCGGTAGAGCGGACGAGCAATGTTCAAGATATTTACAAAGTGGGTAGTGCCTTCGATATGCCCAGCGAAGCCGTCAATGGTATGCAGCCCGAAGAAGTACACGAAGCGTTAACTAGAGCTGCCGAACACATCAGAGCGGGTAAGGGCCCCTACTTCTTAGAAATCAAAACTTACCGATACAAAGGGCATTCGGTTTCTGATCCAGGGAAGTACCGCACCAAAGACGAACTGAAAGAATACCAAGCGCAAGACCCCGTCAAGCTAACCGAAAGAAAAATACTGGACAACGGTATCGCCACCGAAGAAGAAATCAAAGCCATCAAGACCAAGATCAAAGCGGAGATAGAGGAAGCCGTAAAGTTTGCGGAAGAATCTGACTTCCCCGATCCTAGTGAGTTATACGATGATAATTATATTCAGGACGATTATCCGTTTTTGACGTGATAATGAAGGAATGAAAATATGTTGTTACGGTACTTATTTTTATTGTAGCAGGATCGTCTGTGATGTTCGATTATATCTACTAACGTTGAATTATTAACACCTTAGAGGATACTAATCCATTTTCTAAATCCAACAGCTTAATAAGAAATTTACCGGTTGGAAGATCCTCAACGACGACGCTTTTATTATTTTGGTCAATAAGTATATCTTTTAGTTTTCTTCCACGAAAATCAAACATTTGCAGGCTTCCTCTCTGAATTTTCGAGGAAGAGTTAATAGTGATAAAGTCATTAGCAGGATTTGGGAAAATGGATAGTAACTCCTCGCTGTTTTCGAGATCAGGGTTACTTATGGACACAGGAATATCCC
>JBCCJE010000437.1:0-5255 GCA_039027925.1 Bacteroidota bacterium | reverse complement strand
AAGATTATGGAAGTGACATTATTACCTTCTGTAGAATTTTCCTCATTAAATTTATAAGTTTGAAATTTATCAATTCTAGGATCAAACCGACACAGACCACCACCTATGGTTCCTAGCCATAGATAACCTTCACTATCTTCCTGAATGGATTTGATGATATTACCCGAAAGCGCAGTGGAATCACCAAAAATTTGAAAATAGTTCTTGAAGGAATACCCATCGTATCTAGCAAGACCATTATAAGTTCCAAACCATGCAAACCCAAGTTGATCAATGTGCATATCATAGACATAGTTGTCCGGCAACCCATTTTCAATATTGATATGATTAAATCTGAAATGATCAGACTGACTATACGAAGCATAAAATAGGAAAGTTGAACATAAAAGTATAACGAAACTTCTATTTTTAGGTATGGTCTCTATTAAACAAAACTTCTTCATCAGGTTAAATTAAAAACGTAATTAGATGTTGATTGTCTAATGAAAAAAAGAGAACGTATGGGCATACGACATTGTAATTACCCAAGCCATGATTTTGTTTATTTATCTTATTACTATTTCATTTTATGTAGCACAATAAGCATAATCGTCATTTAAGGCGGTATTGCTATTAGATTTTACAGTTCTTTAATTTTTAATTTATATACGTTTTTAATACAAAAAGGAAATTTAAGAGTACTTTATTCACTTTTTTGATTAAAAAAAGAGTTAAATCCATTGTTTAGTGTCGTTGTTGAAATTACAGTAAATACCAAAGTATCATTTATCTTGATACGAATTAGTGTTTTAAAATCTACACACAAATTCACGATCTTACGATTTTCCTCTCTTTTATAAATCTCCCTTCCTCGTATTTATAAAAATGACAAAAATCATTATCAATCATTAGCGCAATCTACTATTTTGTGATTTTATGAGAAAAACCAAACTGTCCTTACGATGAACCTACTGGGAATCTTGGTAGTAAAAATTCTGAAAACGTTTTTAATATTTTTAAAAAATTGAGTGACGAACAAGGGTTGTGTTTATTAGTAGTAACGCACGATGAAGATTTTGCGAGCAAAACGGATTGGATTATCGAGATGGGGGATGGGAGGATTATTAACAAGTAAGATACCTTAAAATGAAAAAATTATCCCCCAACAAGGTTCGTATTCCCATCGCCATTTCTATTGTCACCTCCATTGCTATTGTCATTGTTATTTCCACTACGCTCCTTTCGTGTACTTCCAAAAAGAAAAAAGTTACCCCCGCCTTCTATCATTGGCAGACCAACTTCTCGCTGACTGCTGCCGAAAAACAATACCTTTACAACTTTTCGGTAAAGAAACTTTACGTTAAGTTTTTTGATGTAGATTGGAATGCTTCTGCCAATGAACCACTACCCGTTGTTACCGTTATCTTCGACTCCACGCAATGGAAAACCGTAGAAATTATTCCTACCATTTTTATTACTAATCGCAGTCTGAAAAATTATCCATTGGAAAAAATGGAAATGCTAGGAGAAAATATTTTGACTAAAATTTTTTCCATAAAAAATGAGGTCAAAGAAATTCAAATTGACTGCGATTGGTCGGAGACTACGGAGCAAAAGTACTTTCGCTTATTGCGTTTTATCAAAAAAGAAATTGAGCAGAAAGGGATGCAGTTGAGTGCAACCATTCGGCTACACCAAGTCAAATATTTTAAGCGTACTGGAGTGCCTCCCGTGGATCGAGGTATGCTGATGTTCTACAATGTAGATGATGTCAAAGATCCTGATACAAGAAATTCGATCCTTGATTTGGAAGTGGTAAAACAATACTTTTACAACTTTGAAGATTACCCCTTGGCGTTGGATGTTGCCTTACCCGTTTTTTCGTGGGGCGTTCTTTTTCGTGGCGGTCAGATGATTAAATTATTAGCTCCTCTTCAGTTAGAGGACTTACGAGATGACGAATTTTTCCAACAAAAAGATGCCACTCATTTTGAGGTAAAAAAAAGTACGTATCTTAACGGAAGATATTTGTACGCAGCCGATGAGATTCGCTTGGAGACGATTTCCTTGCCAACCCTCATCTCCGCTGCCGAACAACTCACACCGAGGATTCAAAACGCCGACATCACTTTGAGTTTTTACCACTTGGATACCACGACGATTAAAACGTACCCTTATGAGCAACTTCAAGCAATTATTCAAACAATTGAAAATTGAGAATGAGAAATTGAAAATTATATGCAATTCGGTTCAATTTTTAATTTTCCCCCGAGGTTTCGGGGCAGGTCATTTTCCCCCGAAATTTCGAGGCGAGAAATTTTCAATTGCTTTCACACTCGCATTATTCCTCTTTCTTCCTTACCAAATCTCCATCGGCTGTGGACCATCTAGTCAATACCAATTCGAAGGATATACTTTCATCAATCCGCAGATCATTAATCAAGATGCTACCTACGCTCGCTATCTTTTGCATTTTAATGATTTATATGATTCTTACGATACACTTCAAGTTATCCAACAAGATGAAAACATCAGAGAGTGGAGCGAACGCTTTTGCGGATGGTACGAGGAAAAAGACATCAAAAAAGTAGTCTATGAAGCGACGATCAATGATATGAAACGCCTACGTAACGGCGTGTCCGACAAAAAGGCGACGATGCCTAACCGACTAAACAACAATGACTTTGCGGATCACCTACGGGACGAAAAATGCACCGAAGTCATTGACTATTTGATCTACGCCAAGCAATGTGAGCGGCACGTCATCGTAGGCGACGACTGGTCCACGCCAAGTCGAGATATACTAGAAATGCAAAAGATGATCGAGCGGGGCAAGCGAGCATTTTACAAAACAGCCTCCCACTACGTGCGGCTAAGGTATGCTTACCAAATCATACGGTTGGCACACTACGCCAAGGCTTACCCGTCTGTTTTAAAATTGCACGATGAGTTGATGGCAAAAGTACACGCGCATCCGAGTTTGATAGATTACTGGATCATGGGACACCGGGCGGGGGCACTTTTAAAACTGGGCAAAAGGGTAGAAGCAGATTATTTGTATTCCCTGATTTTTGCGAATTGTTTGAGCAAACGCCAATCTGCGTTTAAAAGTTTTTCCATAAAAAATAATCAAGAGTGGGACGAACTGATGTTGATGTGTAAAAGTGATGACGAGCGCGCAGTCATCTATACGATTCGGGCAAATGCTAGTGATAGTAGGGCAGTAGAGGAGATGCAGAAGATTTACGAATTAGATCCTCGTAATGAAAATCTCGAATTATTATTGGTAAAAGAAATATACAAACTAGAGAAAGATTTGCTGGGGACTAGCTTCAACGATCATCGCCAACGCAACCAACGCTACTTTAATATTCCGAGGAAAAACGCTGCGCAGTATTTGCTCCGAGTGAGAGCGTTTGTAGAAAAATGTGTCAACGAAAAGAAAGTAGCCGAACTAGATTTATGGAAAATGGCCCAGGGGTATTTGACTTTTTTATCAGGTGATTTTTATCAAGCTAACAAGACATTTGCAAAAATTGAAAAATCACTAGATGACAGTAAAAAAGAACTCAAAGAACAACTAGCCGTAGCGCAGCTCGCCTTAAAAATTGCCGACCTAAACGAACGAATGGACGAGGAAGACGAAAATGAAGTGGGAAATATCATTCGCAACAGTGAGTGGTACTGGAAGTATAAGGACTTCCCCGATTACGTGAATGACAAGCTCAAAAGTGTGTACGAGAAGTCGGGACAAAAGGGAAAGGCCTTTAGAGTGCATTACACCTTGGATGCTCTAAAAATGAATCCTGATATTGAGATAATCGAAGACCTCTTGCTGATTTGTGATAAAAAAAATAAGAGCAACCTGGAGAAAGCCCTCGTAAAAAAAGACAATGTATCAACCATCAAGAATGACTTGCTACTCATCAAGGGCATCGTATTTTTTAACGATGATAAGATAGAGGCCGCTCTGGAAACTTTTCGAAAAATTCCCCGCAATGATCGGGATGCCCAAGTCAAGTTCAATCCCTTTCACGAGCATTGGATTGACTGTTTAGGATGTCCTATCGGGGATACGTTGCTGTACGATAGGGTAGGGATTCTGGAAGAAATTTTGAATTTGGAGTTTAAGGGGCGAGCACATCTGGAGACGGGCGCATCTTCTTTTTATCAGTTGGGGAACGCTTATTACAATATGACCTACTTCGGAGATTCTTGGAATGTCAATGATCTCTTTCGCAGTGGAATAAACTGGAGTTACGTGAATCCCCAAAATAAATATTTTACTTTGACCTCCGAGTTAGGTAATGTGGAATACATGGATTTGTCTAAGGCTAGAAGGTATTACGAAACTGCCTTGGAGTTGGCTCGAAATCCTGAATTAGCTGCTCGTGCTTGCTTCATGCTGGCGAAGTGCGACTTGAATGAATTTTACATTGATCCGGATACCGACTATCATCCTCACGAGAATGAGATTCCTATTTTACCCGAAAAATATAATACATATTATTTAAAGTTAAAGGAGGAATATAATGATACGGAATTTTATAGGGAAATTTTGCAGGAGTGTCAGTTTTTGAGGGGATGATGTCGTCAACTTAATGGCGGTCTGCGGGGGTAATTTCAAATTGCCCTCTTAGTTTTCTTAGTTGATATTTAATTTTCCCCGTAACGGGAAGTTACGGGGAAAACTTCCCGCTACAAAATGTCAACTATCCAGATAAACTTGTCAAAATATCTGCGGAAAAAACGCTACTATTTTCCTTTTAAAACATCTCTGATCGTTTCGTCTTTGTCAAATACGCTTTTAGCATACGGGCAAAGCGGTAGTATCTTGATATTCTTTTCCCTTGCCAAGGCGACGATTTTATCTAGCAGCATTCTGCCCACTCCTTTTCCTCGTAGGGAATCGCTTACTTCGGTATGGTCAATGATGATGAATTGATCGTTGGCTTTGGAGTAAGTCATAGCGGCTAGAGGTTCATTTTTGTCACCAATGTACGCTTGACCTTTTTGAGTATTCTCTTCGAGCAGGACGGTTAAATTTTCCATGATGGTATAGATGTAGTTTTGAAAATAGATTGAATGTAAAAGTATGTCTAAAATGATGATTGTGACTAACCATTTTTTTGTTAACAAAATATTAATTCTTTTGTTAAACCCAACCAATCGCAAAGTTAAGGGGTCTATGGTAGTAGAATAGCTTAGCAACCATATTTTGACAATCTACAGCATATGAAAAACCTACGACCACTTTCACTTTTATTTGCCATTTT
>JBCCJE010000436.1:0-5258 GCA_039027925.1 Bacteroidota bacterium | reverse complement strand
TACTATTCAATTTTATCAGATAGAAAAATTAAATGAATGGAGACGAAAACTTTACGAGGTGAACTTACTTGGAGTTTATCCTGACGGTATTGGCTTCGGAAATGTAAGTCAACGATCCAAGGAAAATAATTTTTACATTACTGGTTCAAAGACAGGACGTTTTGAAAACCTCAATGAATCACACTATGCCCGAGTTATAGACTTTGACGTACAAAAAAATTGGGTACAATGCGAAGGTCAAAGCATTGCATCCAGCGAAAGTATGAGCCACGCAATTATCTATCAACAATATCCACACGTCAACGCAGTTTTCCATGTTCATCATCTTGCGTTGTGGAAAAAACTACTTTGGAAAATTCCTACCACTCCCGAATCCGCCCCTTACGGTAGTCCCGAAATGGCCAACGAAATTCTTCAACTTTTTAAAACTACCGATGTTTTACACACGAAATTATTTGCGATGGCAGGGCATCGAGAAGGCTTATTTTCCTTCGGGAAAACACTAGACGAGGCGGGAGAAGTCCTACTTGCTCTGCTCAAATAGTTAGAGCAATAGCATAATTTGTCATTCATTATTCATCATTCATTCATTGGTAAATGTTAGTATGTGATCTGGAGCCAGATGGTTCTGCACCGTGGGAACTACTTCGGAAGTTTGGAGGCAAGTTCGGATTATTCGAAAAAATACGAATGGGAGGGGTAGGTTCTCCGAAGATAAAATACGCTTCTGGATTAGAAGGCATTGATGACTTTGTGGAAGATACTGCGGGTAGCGATATTCCGTACGTGAACTTTGAATATCTGAAAAATGGAATCTTAGTCAGGGTAAACAAAACCCAATATCTCAAGGGGGTCCTCATTAATTTTGATGAGATTTCGAACATTGTATTGACCATTTCCCAAAAGCTATTGAACAAGGGAAACCTACTAGAAGAAATGGAAAAGATAGGGCTTGATAGTGCCAAATTAGAAATTCAATCCAGTCAAGGGCAAACGCTCACTTGTGAAGTTTCTACCCAATCCTACATGGGGTTAAGAAAATATTTTCAAAAAAATAAATCCGTTCGGGGTAAGTTCGCTGAGGTAGTAACTGCTTGATTTTTTTTTCTTAAAATAAAATTCAAAGCAGTTGTATGTGATAAGACTACACAATTTCTCTCTCCGCTAAGTCATCAAGCCACTAAGTTCTAATTCATTATCCAACCAAAATTATATGCCATCAAACGGAATCATTTAAAGCCAAAAAAGAACAAATGCAAAAGCTGAAAGAATTATTAAAAGACTTTCCCGTGGTGGTAGAACTCCCCGTCCAATGGGGAGAAATGGATGCCGCCAAACACGTCAACAACGTAGTTTATCTTCGCTGGGGAGAAAGTGGACGTTCCGTTTATTTTGACAAAATGGGATTGGATAACTCATTTACCGATCCCATAGGCCCTATCCTTGGTTGGCAAGATTGCAAGTACATTTTTTCTCTAACTTATCCCGATACAGTTTTGGTGGGTGTCAAAGTAAGCGAAATCCGAGAAGACCGCTTCTTCATGGAATGCCATATGTTTTCCCAAAAATATGAGAGAATTGCTGCCATCAATAAAAATGCAATCGTTCCCTATGATTATCATAATTTAAAAAAAGTGGCTATCCCTAAGGTGTGGATGGAGCGGATAGAAAGCATAGAAGGTTTTAAATTTTAACATTCCTTTAAAGCCACTTCACAGATTCAAAACCCTTCCGTGATACTTCTGTTATACTTGAACTTTATTTTTGTGGAAAAAATGATTCATTAAAACTCCCCCGAGGTTTTGGGGTAGGCATTATTCATCATTCAAAATTAAAACATGAGACAATTATTCATCATTACCATTTTATCCATTTTTGCTACCATTGGTTGTAGCCAAAAAAATGGTGGAACTCCAAATGTGGAAAAAAGCAAAAACCCAAGAATTGCCGATTACATAAAAGATAAAGGGTACGACAAATATTCAGTTGCTACTTTTGCTGGTGGATGTTTTTGGTGTACGGAAGCCTCCTTTGAAAGAATCAATGGCGTTATAGATGTTATTAGCGGATACTCCGGGGGACATACGGAACATCCCACCTATCGGGAAGTTTGTAGCGAAACCACGGGACACGCCGAGGCCATTCAAATTTACTTCGATCCTTCGGTCGTTAGTTTTGATAAATTATTGGATGTACTTTTTGTAGCCCACGATCCTACGCAACTGAACCGTCAGGGCAATGACATTGGGGAGTCCTATCGGTCGGCTATTTTTTACCACGATGACAAACAAAAGGAACTGATTGATGCTAAGATCGCAGCATTGAACAAATCCACTTTTAGTAATAGAATCGTAACGCAAGTAGCGAAATACGAGGAGTTTTGGGTGGCCGAGGAGTACCACCAAAACTACTATGAGATTAATCCAAGGCAAAGCTATGTGTACAACGTCAGTCGCCCTAAAGTGGAAAAAGTAATGAAAACCTTTAAGGATATCCTCAAACCAAAGTATAAGTAGTACGATCACGCCTGCCCCAAAAAATATAGCATTCGGGGCAGACGTCATCCTGCATTTCATAATTCTACATTCATAACTCAATCCTATGTTTTCTACAAAAATAAAGATCACCGCTTTGCTGATCCTCGCAGCAACGAGTTTTTTCTTCGCTTTCAAATCCAATCAAGTGGATAGTAAAAAAACTACTTTTAAGACAGTCAAATCTCAACCCGTAGAACTCGGTAAAGTCGTTTGGGAAAGAAATTTTGACAAAGGATTAGCTAAAGCACAATCAGAGGACAAACCCATTTTCCTTTTATTCCAAGAAGTACCGGGGTGCGCTACTTGTCGTAACTACGGAAATGACGTATTGAGTCATCCCCAAATTGTGGAAGCGATTGAGACGCTGTTTGTCCCCGTTGCCATTTTTAATAATAAAAAAGGAAAGGATGCCGAGGTGCTAAAATTTTATAATGAACCTTCTTGGAATAATCCAGTAGTTCGTATCGTGGATTTTAATAGAAAAAATATCATCAATCGAGTAAGCGGAAATTACTCAAAATTAGGAATCGTTCATGCCATGGCTACGGCACTACATACCGAAGGAAAAGAAATTCCAACATACTTGAATTTGTTGAAGCAGAATTTGGAAGCAGCAGTCACGGGTACAGAAACAGCAACTTTTTCTATGTACTGTTTTTGGACAGGAGAGAAAAAGTTAGGACAAGTAGATGGCGTATTAGAGACCCAAGCCGGGTGGATGAGTGGCAGGGAGGTAGTAGAAGTGAAGTACAATCCTATTTTGATTTCTTACGAAAACCTAGTTCAAGCAGCTAAAGATGCCAGTTGTGCAAGCCATGTTTATACCGAAAACTCCACTCAAACTGAAGCAGCTCAAAAGGTGGTGGGTAATAACAAGGCATCCCAAAAGTCGAAGTTTCGACTGGATAAAGATCCCAAGTATTATCTATCGAGAACAATCTATCGCTTCCTTCCGATGACTCCAACACAAGCTGTCAAGGTCAACGCTAAAATTGGGAGTGGTCAATCGCCAGATGAATTTTTATCACCTCGGCAGTTAGAGCTCTTAAGTTTTATCAAAAAACATCCTAACAAAAAATGGAATAATATGATAAATGTGGATTTTGTGAAAGGATGGGAAAAAGTAGAAAAGGAGAGAGCATAATTAATCAAAGGGTTTTTCAATAATGCAAAAGCGTTGTTATAATTAAGTTTATAACAACGCTCCTTCATTTTACAAAAAGTAAAATCATTTTAGCTTCCTTCAAATTGCTTTTTGATATCCTCAACTTCTTTTTCCGAAATGTTTAGTTTTTGAGCTATGACCTTAATACTTAAATCATCTTTCAAAAGTTTAATCACCTGAAGTGTCAAGCCAATTCCTTCGAACTTTCCTTTTGCTTTGGCTAGCTGTTCCCTTTTCAATACTTCCAATTCTATAATGCTCGTATCTCGATTGTTTTTAAAAACGAAATTAATATGCTCTTCGAATTGCTTTTTGATATCCCCAACTTTGGTTTCTGAAATATTTAGTTTTTGGGCTATAACCTTGATACTTAAATCATCTTTCAAAAGTTTAATCACCTGAAATGTTAAGTCGATTCCTTCGAACTTTCCTTCTGCTTTTGCCAGTTCTTTTATTTTAAACTTTTCCAATTCTATAATACTCATATCTCGATTGTTTTTAAAAATAAAATTAACGTGTTCTTCAAATTTACTCAAATATTCGTATTTCTCAAAGCGAGTGTAATGAACAATAAACTTCAAAAAACTATAAACATCTAACGAACTAAATCCATCGGCTTGCATCCTTTCTAGGATACTTTTCTTCTGTTGTAGTAGTTTTTCATCTGATGTTTTATTTTTCTTCAAATCGTACCAAGCAGTTTCCATCACGTAAGAAAAACGATTCTTTTTGGGGAAAGATTTTGGATGATGTTCCAAAAGCTTAAAGGTCTTGAACTTTAGCTCCATTGTTGTTCCTAGTGATTCTAAGCAAAAGGACTTTGGATGAAATTTAGAATTATTATCCGTGTAGATCACTAGGGTAGCAGGAGGCTGACGATACATGTCGAAAATACGATAATAAATATTAAAAACTCTTTCTGCCATTGAGGCATCTTCGTATCCTTGGACTTCGATGTGGACAATCATAAATTCTTCTTGCCCTGACTTTTTCCAAAATTAAATCACCTTATCCGCTCGACGATTTTTAGTTGCTTCGGTCGGAAAGAATTTTCTAAATTCTTGCTCTAAAAATTCGCAGCCCCTACTAAAATCAATAGTGGAACAATCTCCCTGATAGAAAAAGAGCATAAAGTCTTCGAAGTAGGCTTCGATGATTGCTTTCCAAAGTTCATCGTAGGTAAATAGTTGACTCATAGAAATACGCATTAATCCATAAAATTAATATATACTTCTGGTATAAACGAAGATGGTTATTTCTTATAAATGAAATGGATATTTTTCATTTCCAAAAAAGTTCAACAACAAAAAAGCGTTGTTACGAACTGAATCATAACAACGCTTTTGCATTTTTTTAAAAAGGAAAATACCATTGACCTTTCATCTGGCATTCTTGTTTTCTTTGAATCGTACTACGTAGTCGTCACCACTTGAGCAACAATTCTTTATAAAGAAAAACTATCCCTTTTTCGTCTTCTTCTTTTTCACAGCCACATTTTCTTTTTGCCGCTCCTCTCCCTCTGTTTTTCTGATAACGATGATTTCTGTTTCGTCCTC
>JBCCJE010000435.1:0-5260 GCA_039027925.1 Bacteroidota bacterium | reverse complement strand
TAAAAAAATTAATCAAATAAAGTCTAAACCTAATACAATCTCCCAAAACCTCTGCCACCTAAATTAAAATCAAAGAACTCTTCCGCCTTCAATAATATCCGTACTTGTAATTACCTCGGCCGAATAGGATCAATACTGGGAATCAAAACCGAATCCTGCGGAGAATAAATATCATTATATACCTCAAAAAAAGTGGGAATACTCTGCATGATAAACCCCGAAAAAGAATTGGATAACAATACAATTCCAACATCCGCCTCTAAGTCAAAAGCCATCTCCGTCCGATAACCATTCAGATATCCTCCGTGGTAAATCAATGGCTGCCCCTTGTAATCAATCGTGCGCCATCCCATAGCGTACCCCACCGAGTTGACGCCATCCCAACTTCTTGACCAAGGATTATTTTTTGGAAGTGTATTGTTTTTTTTATAAATCGGTTCAAGATTTTTACCCGAAATAATATCAGGTCGGTGTCCTAATAATAGCTGTAACCATAATGCCATATCCGCAATACTGGCATTTACACCCGCCGCGGGCAGTACCGAAAAATAGTCCGCTTTTTGCCGACGTGGTGGCCCGTTGGGAGAGCGGTGGGGCTGGGCGAGATTGGTATGATTCAGTAGCGAGTCGAAGTTGGTGGATGCACCCTGCATACCTAGCGGATTGTAAATGTATTGTTGTAACAACGAATCGTAGGTCATTCCAGTTGCGGATTCTAGCATGGGCTGACACAAGCTGTACGCCAGATTTTGGTAAGCCATCACCCTTCCTGGTTTTGCAATCAGCGGCACCGAGGCTAGTTGTGGAATCATTTGTTCCATGGATTGCCCCGCTTCGATGAGATTACCGTAGGTATGCCGTGGTAGCCCCGTTGCGTGGCTGAGTACGTGTCGGAGGTTGAGCATTTGGGTAGCGGTATCGTTGGACAATCTAAAATTGGGAATGTAGTCTTTGACCTTGGCGTTCCACGTTAACTTTTTCTCCGCCACCATCATCGCCGCCAAAACGGAAGCAAACCCCTTGGACAGCGACGCAATTCTAAAAACCGTATTTCTATCCACCGAATCTCTTGAACCCGCCAACTTCAGTCCGTACCCTTTTTCCAATAAAATTTTCCCATCCTTCACGATGGCGACCGCCATACCCGTCGGGGCATTTCCTATACGAAATTGCTCCCGAATAATATAATCGTACTCATCAATTAAGGCTTGCTCTTCGGGTGGAAGTAGTGGCGTCTTCGGTACTTTGGAGATTGGTGCAGGAGGAGCTTCACCACAGCTAGTCAAGAAAATAATCAGCATAAAAAAGGGAACCACATTTTTAAAGCTCCTATTTATCATCGTTGTTTTTTTTGTTGCGGATTGCGAATGGTAGCAAAAAACCGAAGAAATAATTACTTCACCAAATCCAATTGATGTAAAATAATATTAAGCAAGTCTGGATACCAAACCTAGAAATCGCTCCGTAGCAGTTTCTTTTTTCTGTACCTTCGTTATAATTGTAAATCTACCTAACCATGAAGATCGTTTTGCGCTTTTGTATCTGTTTCGTTTTATTTTTTATCTCGGCTACGTCCTCCATTTCGCAAGTGGAAGAGGGATTTAACAGTATAAAAAATAAGGATTGGGAAAATGCTGAATTGCAATTTCAAGAGGACTTAAAGAATAAATCCACGGCCAGCATTGCTCACTATGGATTGGCTAGTATTTACTCGGATACGACTAGCGCAAATTATGACCTAGAAAAGGCTTGGTCTAATTGGTTAAGTTTCAACGAAAAATTTAAGACACTTTCCGAAAAGAAAAGAAAAAAATACCAGAAGGCTTTTAAACTTAGATCTTCCAAAATTAAAAACCGAATCACCACGGCAGCAATGGTCAATGCCAAAAAGAAAAATTCATTGGTGGTTTACGATCAGTTTCTAGCGACTTACACCAAAGCAAAGACAACTCAAAAAAAAGAAATCATCACCCTCAGAAATCAACTGGCCTACGAAGCAGCCATCGCCGCCAACACGCCGCAGGCATTTGAAAATTTGTTAGAGAAATATCAAAAAGATCTGAAGAGTAAGTCGCCTATTCTTTTTAAAGAAAGCCAAAAACGATTATTCGAGATTTCGATGAAAACAAATGGATGGTCGTCCTACGATGATTTTGCGGAAGCCCATCCCAAAAATCCGTACATCAAAGACGCCGCCGGAAAAACTTACCAAAGCATCCACGCACTAAAAGATGGAGCTGCCTATCGGGATTTTTTGGATGATTATCCTAGAAGTTTGCATACCCATTTTGCTAAAAATCAACTGGCGAAAATACTGATTCAAAAAGGTACGCTCGCCGAGTTCAATTGGTTTTTGCTTTCGTATCCAGAACACGAACTCGCCGACGAACTGTGGCGAAATTTTTTCTATCTCTATAAAGGTACCAACGGCGACCGCAGCATTGCGCAGTTTGCCAAAAACTATCCGCAGTATCCCTTTAAGGCTGATTTGGAGGATCGCATCAAAGCGATTCAACGGCAGGACATGGCGGATGCCTTTAATGAGGTCAATAATTCCAACAACGTGTACAGTTTGTTACAATTTTTAAAAATTTACGATAGCAGTAGCTACGCTGCTACGGTAGATAGCCAAGTTGTTGATTTGATTTTCGCTGCCCCTACGATTTCGAATCTGGAAAACTACCTCGACATCAAGCCTACAACTGACTTACAAGACACCATCATCAACGAATTATTTGAGCTGTACAAGGTAGATTTGAGTACTAGAGAACTCACTAAATTCAAAAAAAAATACGGTAGCCGGTTCAAAGATCAAGCAAGGTTGGATGCCGCTATGGATTTATCAAAAGAATGGCAAACGCTAAAGAAAAATGGATTCGACGCAGATTCCGAAAACCGCTACGATGAATTTATCAAAAAAACTGCTCCCGCCCAACCCGCTTATTTCGCATTGAGAAAAATGATATTAGAAGATTTAAAATCTAAAAACTGGACGGCAGCCAACAGAAAAATGAAAGCGTACGAAAGCTACTTCGGAGATAAGTCCTTGCCATTCAATCAGTTAGAGGATATGCTAGAGCGACCGACGAAGAGCGTTTGGATCAACCCACTGAGTGCCAACGTCAACACTACCGGTAGTGAGTACGCCCCCATCATCTCGGCTGATGGTCAGACTTTATATTTTTGTGCTAAAAATAGAAATGACAACTTAGGCAAAGAGGATATTTTTATTTCCACGTGGGCAGATAGTGAGTGGTCTCCCGCTCGCTTGCTGCCCGGTATCAATACCATTCCTTCCAATGAAGCCCCCGAAGCTATCTCCGTGGACGGTACGCAGATGTTGATGTTTAAAAATGGAAAACTAGCCTACAGCAACCAAACCAAGGAAGGTTGGTCAGAAATGGACTACCTGCCCAAAGCCGTCAACGCAAGCAAATGGCAGGCGGATGCCTCCCTGACGAGCGACGGAAAAGCATTGTTATTTATTTCCCAAAGAGAAGACTTGGTGGGCTATCCCGTCTATGGAAATTATGATATTTACGTTTGTTTGAAAAATATCGAAGGCGAGTGGGATCGAGTCATCAATCTGGGTCATACCATCAATACGCCCTACATTGAGCGTTCGCCGTTTTTGCATCCCGATATGAAAACCCTCTACTTTAGCTCGGCGGGACACGGTGGACTGGGAGAATTAGATGTATTCAAAAGTACTAGATTGGATGATAGTTGGACGAAGTGGAGTACCCCCATCAATCTTGGAAAAGAGATCAACACCACCAACAGCGACTGGGGATACAAGGTCAGCACCGACGGCAAAACGGCCTACTTCAGCTACGCCCCCGATGGTTCGGAAGCTGAAGATATTTACCAAGCAGAACTTCCCAAGGCCATGCGTCCCTTAGCCGTTTCTACGATTTCAGGTACGCTAACAGATTCGGAGGGTAATCCTCTGGACGCTGAAATCATCATCGAAGATTTGGTGGATAGACAGATCGTAGCGGAACTCCGCAGCAATCCACAGACGGGTCAGTTTTTCGTAGTGCTTCCCGACAATCGAAAATATAGCTACTACATCAAGAAGGAAAATTATTTTCCCATAGCCAATAACATTGATCTTACAAATGATCGAGTGGTCACCATCAACGAGAATCTTCAACTTTTTACCGTAGCGGAATTGACGGAAAAAGGACTCAACATTACCTTGGAGAATATCTTTTTTGATGTGGATAAATTTGATTTAAAATCAGAATCTTTCGCCGAATTAGATCGAGTATTTGACATCATCGTCGCTAATGATTTTCGAGTAGAGCTGTACGGCCACACCGACAGCGACGGCAATGATGATTATAACTTAGAGCTATCACAAAACAGAGCAAACGCAGTGAGTGCCTATCTCATCCGTAAAGGTCTCTCGGAAAAAAATATTTCAGCCAAAGGCATGGGAGAAACTCAACCCGTGGCTTCTAACCAAACCACCAAGGGAAAAGCAAAAAATAGACGGGTGGAGGTGAGGTTTAGGAAATAAACTACTGCTTTCTCTTCCAATTATTATGCTCCTTGGGAAGGAAAGATTAATTAATTGAACAAGTTGGGTAGGTTATTTTTTCTTTAGCCGATCTAAAAAAATGGTAGCATAGTCCCTCTACGCTTACATTTTTTAGGATGGATAAAGGAAAAACCTGCCGGCAGGCAGGCAGGGAAGCAGCCAAGTTGTTTAATTAATTAGTCTTTCATTCCTTAGCGCTTGGGGGACTCGTAGCTTACAAGCTCAAAGACTTTTTATCGGCAGCTATTGTCAAAATTACGCCCATACGGTATAAGATTTCGGACAATGCGGTCAATATTCAGGGACGCATCTCGATAATCCTTTCGCTCCTAATTGTCGGCTTGGTAAATGTAATGTCCAATGCCTAGTGGGTTTACAAGAAGCTACTGCTATACCCTACAAAGTCATGCTCGGGCATTTCACTTTTCTCCACCGAGCAAAACCCTACCTCTGACGATACCGTACCGAGGGCTATCCAAAGCCGCTTACGAATTGGATCATTTTATTCGTGAATAGCCCTCCTCACCTACCTTGACCTACTCTTTTTGCTTGCCTATACGTTATCCTTCGCCGGCTCACATTTTTTGTGGGTCGTTTTTTTAGTGGATAAAACAATTGTCGTAGCCCATTTCTATTTAGATATACGCTCCTACAATTAAAGAAAGAATTAGTGATGAAAAAGGGATCGTCGCAGTCCATAAAGGATAGGACTGC
>JBCCJE010000434.1:0-5266 GCA_039027925.1 Bacteroidota bacterium | reverse complement strand
GAATTGACTGAAGAGGAAATCAATTTTATACATACCAAACTAATATAGTAATTCAATTGTCTTTTTATAAAGTTAAACTTTAGACATAAGATACGCTTAAAGCCTCTAGCTTTTCACACCAGCCAGAGGCTCGTTTATTCGTACCCTAATGCTAGAGCATTAGCGAAAATCAGATAGAGTACTACTCCCCAAGCATTTTCATTTATTCAGATTTATGGTAAATCTTCACCTACTTGTCCAGATTAATACTAGCTTTAGCGTTTTAAAAAAAATGGATTTTTGATCAGAGAATAGCCAGGGGATTATCATTTAAAAAAAATTAGTAAATACGTTGTTTTTTCTCTAAGCCCTGCGCTCACCTCTCGCTTCAAAAGTCAATAAAAATATTTAAAATCATGGACGGAGTCATCTTTGTAATCTTTGGCGCTTCGGGAGATTTGGCGGTTAGAAAATTAATCCCAGCCATCTTCGAATTGTACCGAGAAAAATATTTACCCGAAAAATTTGTGATGCTCGGAGTGAGTCGTTCCGAGTATTCCGATAAGGCATTTAGAGAAAAAGTATTTTACAAAAGTGAATTTATAGAAATAGAAGAAAAGGAAAGAAAGGGGTACAAGGACTTTGCGGAAAGACTCACCTACACGGCTATTGAAACTTCCAAAGAGGAGGACTACGCCAAAGTGAAAGAAAGACTGACCGCCTTAGATAAAAAATATCAGACTGATGGCAACTATATTTTTTATCTTTCCACGCCGCCTATGTTGTACACCACCATTCCTGCCTGCTTGGCCGCCCACGGCTTAAACGATGATTCCGAAGGGTGGAGAAAATTGGTCATTGAAAAACCATTCGGTTACGACTTGGATTCTGCGGTAAAGCTCAACGAAGACATCAAGCAGTATTTCAAAGAAAACCAAATCTATCGAATAGATCATTACCTAGGAAAAGAGACGGTACAAAATCTTTTGGTGACACGGTTTGCCAATGGGATTTTTGAGCCGTTGTGGAATAGGAATTATATTCAGCACGTACAAATCACCAACGCCGAAAACCTCACGGTGGGGAGTAGGGGAGGGTATTTTGATAAGTCGGGCACGTTGAGAGATATGTTTCAAAATCACCTCATGCAGATCATCGCTCACATCGGTATGGAGCCGCCCATCTCGGCGGGTGCAGATGCGATTCGCAACGAAAAATTAAAGCTCTTCCAGTCCATTCGACCCATTAAGGAAGAGGAGGTCTCCAAGTACGTCATCAGGGGACAATATACCGCTTCGATGATTGATGGTAAAAGAGTCAACGGCTACCGAGAGGAGGAGGGCGTACCCAAGGATTCCAGAACGGCTACTTTCGTTGCCCTTAAATTTTACATAGACAATTGGCGTTGGGCGGGTGTCCCTTTTTACGTGAGGTCAGGGAAAGCCCTACCGACCAAAGTGACGGAGGTAGTGATTACATTTAAAGATCCTCCCCAACGCCTATTTCGAAAAGAGGAAATGCTATTCAATAATAGCAATCAACTCATCATCAGAATCCAGCCCGACGAGGGATTATTGTTAAAATTTGGGATGAAAGTACCTGGGGCAGGGTTCTCGGTCAAAGATGTAGGCATGGACTTCAAGTACTCAGAACTAACCAATGCACACGTACCTGCGGCCTACGAGAGATTATTGTTGGATGTAATAAAAGGGGATGCTACCCTGTACGCCAGAGGCGACTCTGTGGAGCAAGCGTGGCGATTCGTAGAACCCATTCTGAAGGCTTGGGAAAATAATAATTCGATCAAGGTGTACGGTTATCCTGCGGGCACTTGGGGCCCAGCGGTAGTTTCCAAATTAATAGAATCTGAAAGTGTATCTTGGAGAAATCCCTGCAAGACCCTCACTACCGACGAAAATTTCCTAGAACTGTAAGAAATTACTATCCGAACTCTCGGTACAGTCATTCTATCATTCACTCATTCACTCATTGAATCATTCTATCATTCACTCATTGAAACCTTCATCTTTTGAAAATTCAAAAAAAAATATTTGAGCACAAAGCAGCAGTAGCCGATGCGTTTGCTGAATTTCTTGCGAACGAAATTCACCAATCGGAGCAATTTAACCTGGCGCTATCGGGGGGTAGTACTCCCCAAATATTATTCGATGTACTCGCCAATGACTACGCTGAAAAAATTGATTGGGCAAAAGTACATTTGTACTGGGGCGACGAAAGATGTGTTGCTCCCGACGACCCAGAGAGCAATTACGGGATGACCTACGAGCGATTGATAAAAAAAGTAGCGATCCCTAAAGAAAACGTCTGGCGAGTAAAGGGCGAAGAAGACCCCCAAGCGGAGGCCAACCGCTACGGCAAAAGAATAGAATGGAATCTACTGCTCAAAGACGACTTACCCATTTTTGATTTGGTGATTTTAGGCATGGGAGGAGATGGGCACACGGCGTCTATTTTCCCACACCAAATAGAATTATTGGAAATTGATAAAACCTGTGCCGTAGCCACCCATCCCGATTCGGGGCAAAGGCGCATTACCCTCACGGGAAGGGTAATCAATGCGGCGCAACAAATTCATTTTTTAGTAACTGGTGCGTCGAAGCAAAGTGTCGTCCGAGAAATTTTTAATAAGGAAGGAAATTATAAAAATTATCCAGCCGCTTACATTCAGAATGCCACTTGGTGGATGGACGAAGCTGCGGGTAAGTTTTAGGTGTTGTTTTTACTGTACTAGCTGCTCTTTGCAAAAATCTATTTCATCTAAGGAATGGTTCAATAATAACTTTACATTTTTTACTTGTTCCTTTTCCTTTCTGCTGCGTTGATCCCGAGTACTCGGGACGCCGATGCCCCGCATCGCCTACGTTTTTCGCCTTGCATAAAGAAAAAATAACTGCGCATAAAATGTAAATTTATTAATGCACCATTCCTAATCAATAAAAAAATGAAAAACCCGAATGATAAAATTGTATTTGCGTGCGGGGCTAGTATGAAAAATCGCTTCATGCTTTCGCCGCTCACTAACTGCCAAAGCCACGAGGACGGTACGCTTTCTGACAAGGAGTTTCATTGGCTAACCATGCGCGCCAAGGGGCAGTTTGGATTGGTGATGACCTGTGCTAGTCATGTGCAAGCGGTCGGAAAAGGTTTTCCTGGACAGCTAGGTATTTTTGGCGATCAGCACATCGAAGGGCATACTCGACTTGCTGCCGCTATTCGAAAAGAGGGCAGTCTAGCCGTTACGCAGTTACATCATGCAGGTATGCGATCTGATGTCCGATTGATCGAAGGCGCTCCCGTAGCACCCTCTCCCGTAGAAAGAAAAGGAGCAAGAGGATTGACGTTGGTAGAAGTAAAAGAACTGAGAGATGACTTCATCGAAGCGGCCGTTCGAGCAAAAAAATGTGGTTATGATGGTGTGGAAATTCACGGAGCACACGGATACATTGTTGCCCAGTTCATCAGTTCCAAATTGAACCAACGCAAAGATGAGTACGGAGGAAATTTAGCTAACCGAGCTAGGCTATTATTTGAGATCGTAGCAGGTGTTCGGGAAAAATGCGGAAAGGATTTTCTCTTGGGAGTTCGTCTCTCGCCCGAGCGATTCGGTATGCAACTGACCGAGATGAAATGGATATGTGAGGAGTTAGTTAATTCCGAGAAAATAGACTTTATAGATATGTCTTTGTGGGATTGTTTTAAACTGCCAGAAGAGGAAGAGCATCGTGCAAAGTCATTGTTACAACATTTTACGGAACTTGATTTTAAAAATGTACGACTTACCGTGGCTGGAAATATTCGAAGTGGCAAAAGCGTCCACGATGTCTTAGCACAGGAAATGGATTTTGTAACGGTAGGTCGGGGCGGTATTCTTCACCACGACTTCCCCGTCAAGGTTATAGAAGATGCCAGCTTCGAGCATATTCCTTTGCCTGTATCCGAGGAGTACCTGCGGCGGGAGGGACTGAGCGATACATTTATAAATTATATGAAAAATTGGAAGGGGTTTGTTACGGAGAAGGTGTAGTTTTTCTTAATTCACAGGGTAAATGGGAAATTACTCCGTGAGGACATCACAGGGTAATTTCCCATTTACCCCGTGAATTAGGAGGATTTCCGCTTTTTCCTGATCATACCTTCCTGAACTACGGACGCGACCAAGATTCCATCCTTGGAAAAAATATTACCTCTGGTAAATCCTCTCGAATTGGAGGCACTTGGACTATCCAAAGCATAGAGCAACCAATCATCCATTCTAAAATTTCTGTGAAACCACATACCGTGGTCGAGACTTGCTATTTGGATGTCGCCGTAGTTGGCGATGTGACGGTGGGGGAGGAGTGCCGTTCCCAGCAAATTATAATCAGAGGCGTAGGCCAAAAAAGTTTGGTGCAAGCTGATGTCGTCACTCATAGCTCCCTTGGCTTTGAACCAAACGTGGCGGAAGGGTTGGTACTGTTTTTCTTCAAAAGGATGAACCATCTCTACGGGGCGAAATTCTATCGGGCGTTGTGCTCTGAATCTTTTGAACATTTTGGGAGCATCTTTCCACGATGCTGCCAACTCTTCGTCGGTCATTAGATTATCGGGCGGCATGACGTTGGGCATAGCGATTTGATGATCGAATCCTTCCTGCTGGAGTTGGAAGGAAGCCGAAAAATTAAAGATGGGTCTCCCTTTTTGAATAGCCACCACTCTTCGGGTGGTAAAACTGCCGCCATCCCGAATGCGATCCACATCAAAAATAATGGGATGATCTAGGTCTCCTCTAAGTATAAAATAAGCGTGCATGGAGTGGGCGTACCGATCACTAGGCACAGTTTGGTAAGCGGCGTGAAGGGCTTGCGCCAATACTTGACCTCCAAAAACAGCCCCCCAAGGCGCAAGGTAATTATGACCTCGAAAAATATTTTCTTCTATTTTTTCTAGCTGAAGTAGCTGGGTGAGTTGTTGACTATTTTCCATGAGCGCAAAGATAGGATTTTACGCTTATGGGTTTGTTTATTTGGGTTTTGGTTGCTATTTAATTTAATGCTGTTTTCGTTGTTTACTTTTTTCTCTATAATTCAAAAAGTCATATTTCTTATCGAATATTTTAGTGCTTTCCTCTTCCCGAAGTGATTTAAGAATGGCTTTGATTGCTGCGATTGACGTTAAGAACTTTTCGTATGTACAGTTTGGACTGGGTTATTTATAGATTCACTTCTTGCTTGCTTTCTCTTCGTATGCCTGTATTATAATTTTGACATTTTCAATTGTTAATTTAGTT
>JBCCJE010000433.1:0-5275 GCA_039027925.1 Bacteroidota bacterium | reverse complement strand
TAATCAAAAATCAATCAACAGTATGAAAAAATTATTACTTGCTGCCCCGATGCTCTTTTGTTTTTATTTCAATTTATCTGCGCAAGGATGGGGCGGTGGAGGAACCCCACAACCCATAACTGGTAAAATAACGGGAAAAGTGGTGGATGCCAAAACTAATGAACCCGTGGAATTTGCGACCGTCGTTCTGGTCAATTCTGAATTTGGAAAACAGCTAGATGGCAGTATCACCGACGAAAAAGGGAAATTCAAATTTAGCAAAGTAGCATTGAAAGAATACGAAATTGAGATTTCATTTATCGGGTACGAAACTCAAAAAATTCGAAAAGTCCAACTCACCAAAAAACGACCCGACGTCAAATTAAAAACAATACAATTACAACCCGATACCAAAGTGCTCGACGAAGTAGAAGTGACCGCCGAGCGTTCGTTGATCGAAAACAAAGTAGATAAACTGGTGTACAACGCCGATCAGGATGTCACCAACGCAGGCGGCGACGCTACCGATGTCCTTCGAAAAGTGCCCATGCTTTCCGTGGATTTGGAAGGCAACGTTTCGCTACGAGGCAGTCAGAATATCCAAATCCTCATCAACGGTAAACCTTCGGGCATTTTTGCCAACAGTGTGGCGGATGCGCTAAAATTGATCCCCGCCGATGAAATCAAAAAAGTAGAAGTCATCACCACGCCCTCCGCTAAGTACGACGGCGAAGGAAGCGGAGGGATCATCAACATCATCACCAAAAGAAAAGGAGTGGAAGGATTTAGTGGCTCTATCAATACCAGCGTAGGTACTCGACAGAACAACGCCGTAGTCAGCCTGAGTGCCTCTAAGGGTCGGGTGGGACTCAACGGAAGTGCTTCCGCCTATTACTCTTGGCCCAATGATGGGTCGTTGGATTTTGAAAGTGGCATAACTTCCGAGGGCGTCACTTCCACCTTGATTCAAAATGGTATCACGAATACTGAACGACTTGGCTTCAACGGAAAATTCGGTGCCTACTACGACATCAATGCCTACAATAGTATCAACTCTAATTTTTCCTTCAATGGATTCACCATGGATCAAAATGGATTGACGACTACTACCAATAATAATCCGCTCATTGGAATATTCGAAACCTACAATAGAACTTCCGACGGAGGAAATTTATTCAGCGGCTTTGACTGGACGACAGATTACAAGAAAACTTTTGATAAAAAAGAGCGAGAGTTGGTCATTGCCTATCAACTGAGTGAAAATACCAATGATCGAAGTAATCGCTTGGTACAAGACGAATCTTTCTCCTTCGTAGGGATAGACGAAGAAAATGTCAATGATGGGAAAAACATAGAACACACTATCCAACTAGACTATACCCATCCTTTTTCCAAAAAAATAAAAATGGAAGTGGGAGGAAAAACAGTTCTACGAGACATCAAAAGTGATTTTAGTTCGAGGAATCGTACGACGAATACTTTCAATGAATTCCGAACAGATATTTTTGATTATAATCAAAATGTCATGGCGGGCTACCTTTCCTTTAATATTGACCTTGGGAAAAAATTTGGACTGACGGCGGGGGCAAGATATGAGCACACCAACTTCAAAGGAAGTTTTAGGGTATCGGATTCGGTAGAACCCTTTGATGAAACTTATGACAACCTTTTGCCGAGTATTATTTTATCCAGAAAACTCAAAGGATTTAGCTCCATCAAATTGAGCTACAACAAAAGGATACAACGCCCAAGTTTATTTTTTGTGAATCCTTATCCCGACATCAGTGATCCTCGGAATGTTCTAGTTGGGAATCCGCAACTACTACCCGAGATCACTCACCAAATAGACTTATCGTACAATACTTTTGTAAAAGGAACGGTGGTGTATGCGTCCCTCTATTACAAATATACCGATGATGCCATCGAGAGTATTGTTGGTCAAGAACCGCTTTTTAGTCTC
This sequence comes from Bacteroidota bacterium, assembly GCA_039027925.1. Classification (GTDB taxonomy): domain Bacteria; phylum Bacteroidota; class Bacteroidia; order Chitinophagales; family Saprospiraceae; genus CAJQQY01. The sequence goes on along the minus strand of JBCCJE010000433.1, from coordinate 3,336 downwards.
GCTTTTTTAAGCAATGCCCTGAACAACTCCGATAGTAGTTTGGTAAATGTGACCCGATTTTTAAACTTGGGCACACGCAATAATTTAGGGCTAAACGTATTCAGCCAAAAGACTATTAAGTTCTGGACGATCAGAGGAAATCTCAATATGTCTCGCTACGGCGGCGAAGGGATTTTTCAAGGAGAAAGATTAGAGGCGGTTGCCTTGCTGTACAATGCTTTTATTAGTTCTTCTTTTGATTTGAAAAAAGGATGGAAAGCAGAACTGTGGGGATTCTGGAACTCACCGAGGCAAACGATCCAAGGATTTAATCCTTCCTTCTCCATGTACAGCGTCGGCATTAGAAAACAACTCTGGAACAAAAGAGGAAGTATCGGATTCAATGCCATTGATCCTTTTAACCGAACCAAATTTTTTAGAAGTGAAACAGCGGGTACAGATTGGTTTAGAAATTCTAGCTTCGGTATTCCATTTAGAAGTTTTGGAATTAACTTCAGCTATAAATTTGGAAAGCTGGACTTCAAAGCTAAGTCAAGAAAGGCTTCTATCAAAAATGATGATATGAAGCAAGGCGACGGCGGTGGCGGTCAAGGCATGGGTGGTGGTCAAGGGCAGGGGAGTTAAATGATTAGTAATGCTTTTACATAAACTGTTCGCGCCAATGCCAGAGCATTAGCGCGAACTAGGAACAAAAAAGCGGCGTAAATATTAGTTTGATATTTACGCCGCTTTTCGTTTTTTCGTTTTTCTACAACTCTGATAAATTTTACTCGGGAAGATGCTCCAACACTTTTTCGAAATACCTTTTATTAAAGGTCGAATCGGGCATCCCACATCCGTTCAAATGATTATTAATTCTACTTGTCAACTGTTGAATCCGACTGTCGTCCGCAGGTTTACCTTCCAGCCAGTTGATGGTTTTCCGATTTACGTTTTCTCCTCCTCGCTTCAATACGGATAATAAACCCTGACCATCCCAGACAAATTCACACACGATGTCGGCGCAAAACATATCTGCCTGCATGACATCTTCGTTGGTAAAATTTACCCCTTTCATGCCATTCGCAATATCCAATGCAGCCGACTGCGCGTCGTCGTCCGATAGAATTTTACTTAACTTTTTACTTCCAAATTCGACCCTCAACATCTCAATCAGCGCATCGGAATCAGCGTAAGCTACCTCGTGTGCCATCACTCCGACTAACTCGTGCTCACCGTGAAGAAACTTGAGTAAACCCGAATAAATGTAAAGATGTCCTCCCGGCAGGATAAAAGCATTCAACTCGTTGTCATCTTTCAGGATGGTCACTTTCCAGTTGAAATCATCCCTCCGTTGGACAATTGCGGTGTTGGTAATCTGTTGGATCATAGTATTGAGATGATGATACATTTCGTGAAATTTTGTTTTTTCCAAAACTTCAAAACCATTCTCGGGATCCTCAATTACCTGAGCAACAAAGTCACCTATCTGCTTTTGATCTTCCATATCAAATTCTTCTTTCGCTTGCCCTACCACTACATCGTTAGCCGTATCTGGGCGACAAGAACTGAATAAACTTATAACTACGAAGAAAACAAGAATAGATAGGGTATTTGGGTAATTATTTTTCATGGGTATTTTTTAAAAAGGGAAATGTGAATAGAAGGGATTCCCTCTTTTTTTTCAAAAAATATGCCACGAACGCCACAAAAAAAGGGCTTCTGCCTGTATGGCAAAAGCCCTTTTTTTGGGAAGCTATCTTGGTTGTTTTTTATTTCACATTTCCTTAGATATTTAGCGTTTTCAGGTATTCTCAAAAGAGAATCTCTAGTAGATACCTTGCTGAATCTCCTTCTTCTCTATATTCTAGCTTCCCTCTTCTATTTAAACGCCTTCACCAACGCTCTCACGTCGGAGTCCTGCTTCAGTTCGGGAGTCAAAGCAAATAGTGATTCTAGCAAGGAAGCATTTTCCCGTAGTGCTTCCGAGAGGGTTTGTAGTGCTTCTTCCCGCTTGCTCATCGCGAAGAGACAAGCCGCTTTGCAGTACAAGACTTCGGTATCAACGGTGTAGGTCTGTGCCTCGTCGAGGATAGAGATGGCTTCCTCGTTGTTCCCCATTTTAATTAAAAAAACAGCGTACTGTGTCCAGTATCTGCTCAGTTCGGGTGCCATTTCGGTTGCCTTTTGGAAAAATAGTTTAGCCTGTTGGATATTTTTATTTTTAAAGTAAGCCTCCGCAATGGCAATCAAATATTCTTCCCGATCCGAGTCCGCCTCGATTGCTCTGTTGTAATAAGTGATAGCTTGATCCCAAACTTCCTCTAGCATGAAGCACTCGCCCATACGAAATAGTGACATACTATTCAGAGGGTTGATATTGAGAGATTCCTGATAATATTTTCTCGCAATTTCTACTTCATCCAATCGCTCGTAGCAGTATCCAATTTTGGCATAAACATCACTATCTGGCTCAATGATATCCAACAATTCATCGTAAATGTGAAGTGCCTTTTCGTATGCTCCCGCCATAATGTAGGCTTCTGCCCCGTCTTTGTAAGCAAAATCAAATTGACTATTAATCAAAAAAGTATATTCAAAGGCCTCGGCGGATTTAGTATATTCTTCCAGACAATAGTAAGCCTGCCCTAAATTATACCACGCCAAAAAAGAATAAGGATGCTGCTCGATCAGGGCTGTATGAAAATCAAGACTTTCTTGGTAAAGCCCCGCCAGTTCGGCGGCTAGCCATATTTTGTTGAGCAAGAAAGGATGGGTAGGATCTTTTTGTAGTGCCTTCTTCAAGGTGAAAAACATCTTTTCGAAGTCTCCCGTGATTTCTTGAATTTTCGCTAATAAAAAAAGTACTTGCGCTTGCGGTTCGCTATCCACGGTGCGGTATAACGTTTTCAGAATTTGGTAGGCTTCGTTAAATTCACCAACCTCAATCAAAAGTTCTGCGTAAAAAATATTGAGATCGAAGTGAGCAGGATCAAAAGATAATGCTTTTTCTAAGTATCCTAACGCTTCATTAATGAACTGTAAATCTGCCAGAATTCTTCCTTTGTGAAATAAAAACTCCGCAGAAGCCACGTGTTGATTGATGGCGTGATCACACGCTTCGAGTGCATCATCCAAAAATCCATCGTACTCGTAGTAAGCAATTATATCCAGAAATGCCGCTTTCTCAAAAAAACGTACCGTTCCCTTTTGTGACATCACCTCATACTCCTGTATGAGTTTTTTCAAGGTGTCTTCATCGTGATTGTATTCCATTTCTCCGTTTGTTTTTTGTAGTACCTTATGTAAAGTAAGGAAAAAAAAAGGGAATGAAACCAATTTTTTCAAGAAAAAAAT
>JBCCJE010000432.1:0-5284 GCA_039027925.1 Bacteroidota bacterium | reverse complement strand
GTATCTGCCTTGGTAGCTAAAGATTATCAACCCGAATTATTTTCAGAGAAAATGGATTTTATTGTAAATCATCCAGAGAAGGCGGCAGAGATTGGAAATGCTGGAAAGAAAATGGGTTTGAAAAATTTCAATTACGAAGATCTAGGAGGAAAGCTCAAAGCTTTTTTTCTATCGCTGAATTAGATGTAAAAGTAATGTTATGAGTTATTGAGTGATAATTTTGAGTTCCACCCCCTAGCTCCGTACCGAGTCTTCGGGAGGGAAAATGTCATGCTTCTGGAAAAATACCCGAGGCATTTGCATGCGGTTAGCGTCATTCATAATTCATAATTTTTAATTCTTAATCATAATTTCTTTCATCTCAAAATAAACAAATATGAAAATCGCATTAGTCACTGGATCATCAGGATTGATTGGTAGTGAAGCCTGTAAGTTTTTTCACGAGAAAGGCTATCACATTGTAGGGATTGATAATGATATGAGAAAATACTTTTTTGGCGAGTCTGCTAGTACTAGCGATACGGAGAAAGAATTAAGTGAAGCACTAGACAACTACACACATTATCAAGTGGACATTCGTGACTTGGATACTTTGCAAAATATCTTTAGAAAATACAATACGGATATAAAAGTAATCATCCATACTGCTGCACAACCATCACACGATTGGGCGGCTAAGGAGCCATTTACAGATTTTACCGTCAATGCGAATGGTACGCTGAATTTGTTGGAATGCACTCGACTAAATTGTGAGGATGCTTCTTTTATTTTTACAAGTACGAATAAAGTGTACGGAGATACTCCAAATTATTTACCATTGGTGGAATTGGAACATCGCTGGGAAGTTGATCCGACCCACCATTATTACAAAGAAGGAATTGACGAAAAAATGTCGATAGACCAAACTACGCATAGTTTATTTGGAGCAAGCAAAGTGGCCGCCGATGTTTTAGTACAAGAGTACGGAAAATACTTTGGGATGAAAACTGCTGCTTTCAGAGGAGGATGTTTGACTGGACCTGCGCATCAAGGAGTAGAGCTACATGGCTTCCTAGCCTACCTCGTCAAGTGTGCTGTCCTTGGAAAACCCTATACCATCTTCGGGCACAAAGGAAAGCAAGTAAGAGACAATATTCATAGCAATGATTTGATCAATGCTTTTTGGTTGTTTCATCAGCATCCAAGAGTTGGGGAAGTTTACAACATCGGAGGTTCAAGGCATTCGAATGTTTCGATGATTGAAGCTATTCATAAAATCGAAAAAATTGCTGGGCATCAATTGAATTATACCCTTTCTGATCAAGCTCGAATTGGAGATCATATTTGGTATGTATCTGATATTTCAAAATTCAAATCTCACTATCCAGATTTTGAATATCAATATGACATAGATAGAATTTTACAAGAAATAATTAAGGCGGTTGTAGTTACAGTTTGATAAATAATCTAGTAATTTTTAATTGTTAGATGTGCCGTCCCTCTGGGACTTTGACACAACAAGACTTGTCATTTTGTAACTACCGATATTTCGTCCCTCTGGGACTTTTCAGGTTAAAGAGCGCCAGAGATGGGTGCGATAAGTCAGTAGTAAAATTAAAGTTCTACATAGCTTTAAAGTCCAATAGAACGGTATCTGCCTAACAGTAGGAAATTATAACAATTCATTTACATGAACAAAATTCATGTTAAGAATTGCTGCAAAATATCTGATTCCCCGTTCTAATTTTTTACCCAAAAAATATTATGACAGATCATAGCGTATCAAAAAACAATAGAATTGCGGAAGTGGACATCGGTGCTTTTATCAAAAAGATATTAAGCAACTGGTATCTTTTTGCACTAAGTGTAGGCGTTTGTTTAGCCATTGGCTATGTCTATATCAAGTGGGCGTCGCCTATTTTTCAAGCATCCACTACGATACTGATTGATACATTTGGGACAAGGAATTTAGGAGAAAATCAATACGCTGAAGGTGGGGTAGGATTGATTGGGACGGAGAAAAATATATTTAATGAAATAGGAATCATTAAGTCCCATTCGCTAATCAAACAGACTCTGGAAGAGCTTGATTATCAAGTCACTTACTATAAGGGAACGCAATTCAAAACTAGAGAAATCTACGAAGCATTTCCTTTGTCCATTGAATTAAATCCAGATCATCCGCAGCTATTTGATACCCCGTTTCAAGTGGAACTTCTGCCAGAGCATCAAGTAAAGATTTCTCTGGAGGCAGAAAGTTTTTATATCTCTGATCCTACCAAAGATTTTGTTTATGAAATAGAAGAAAATCTTTCGTTTTCAGAAATTTACGAAGTTGATGAACGGGTAGAGCATTCTTATTTTTCATTTACGATTCGTGCGCCAAAGTCAGATATTGATCTTGCGGACTTTGAGGAGAAACAATTGTGGTTTACCATTTCGGATTTAAATGACCTTGCACAATATTATATGGAAAAATTGGAAGTATTCCATTTTGACATTCAGGGTACTATTTTGAAGTTGACTACCACGGGGCCTGTGCTGGAAAAAGAGTTGAAGTTTTTAAAAAAATTGACGCACAATTATATTTTCAATAAACTCAACAAACGGGATGAGATCGCTGCGAGTAAGCAGGAATTTATCAGGACTCAACTAGCAACAGTTTCAGATTCACTAGGGCGGGCGGAGAAAAATTTGGAGAGATTTAAAAGAGGGTCTGCTGCAATTAATTTGGAGAAAACTGCGAGTAATACCATAGATCAAATCCAAAGGCTAGATACTGAGGTCAGCCAATTCAACGTCAATATTCAGTACTACGAATCCGTCATTAATTCTTTGAAAGTTGGGAGCAATTATGATAACATTACTGCTCCATCAATGGTGGGCATCAATGATCCGGTGCTTAACGAAAATTTAATTGAACTAAAAAGATTAAACACCGAACGGTCTAAAGCAAAATTTTATAAAGGAAATAAAAGCTACGATCTAAAGCTACTCGATGAACAGATAGATGCTACTAAAAAAGTGTTGGTGAAAAACCTAAGCAATCTTGTTCGATCTACCCGGATGGCTATGCAAGACAAAAAAGGTCGGATAGCTAAGCTGGAGAATAAAATAAAAATACTTCCTAAGAACGAAAAAGACCTCATCAACTACGAGCGTAAAAGTAAGGTTTACGAAAATCTCTATAACTATCTCAGCCAAGAGTTAGCAAAAACAGAAATTGCAAGAGCCGATGATCTTTCGGATAGTAGGATATTAGATGAAGCTAGGATGGAAGGAGACGGCCCCGTAGCCCCAGCAAAAATGTTGATTATGGTGCTGGCTATGTTAGTAGGGTTAGCTTTGCCGCTACTGTGGATTTTAATTTCGGATTCTTTTGAAAATAAAATTATCAGTCTATCGCAGATACGACAGCGAACGACTATTCCCGTGATTGCTGAAATTCCGTGGTCAACTGAAAAAATTAAATCCATAGGAAATTGTAATCCACCGTGGCAAGTAGCGGAGTCTTTTCAAGCATTAAGTGCTAGTCTCTACATGAAGGGAGCTTCGGGTAATAACAATATAATTGGAATTTCTTCTTTGATCCCTAAAGAAGGAAAAACCTTTACCGCAATCAACTTAGCACACAGTATGGCGAAGGGGGGAAAGAAAGTATTGGTCGTTGATTTGGATTTTAGAAAAGAAGGCATTGTAGATCAAGTGTATAAGACCAACGCACTATTGCAATACGTTCGTGGCGACAGCGCTTTCCCTCCAAGAATTGTAAAAACTTATGCCGACCAACCCAATCTGAGTTTTCTTTCGCATCAAATTCCGGGTGAATCTACGCACGAATTGTTGTCGAGCAATCGCTTTCAGGCATTTTTGGAAGCGATGAGTGTAGAGTATGATTTTGTGATTTTAGATACGCCATCATTGGGAATTGTATCGGATTACTTGCTAGTCGCTAGGCAGGTAAGCACCCATCTATTTGTGGTAAGGAAAAAAACTTCTCGACTTTCATTTCTGTCTGATTTGGAAAAATTAATTCAAGAGCATAATCTAACAAACTCATTTTTGATTTTCAATGACTCGCAGTCCCGGAATCAAAAGTATGGATATGCTCTTAATGAGAAAGGAGAAGTCAAGAAGAAGTTTTGGTTGATCGGGAGTTAGATGGGTTAAGCAAAGCTAAGCGAATTTTTCAACGCTGAGATGCAGAGACGCAGAGATTTTTTCTTCGAAAAAATTGTAAAAAAAAATCTCTGCATCTCTGCACCTCCGCGTTAAAATAATTAAATATTCAAGTCAATGATTGAAGACTTAATGGACATGAAGGAGCAATATATCCCGTTAGCTTACGGGTATATTTTCCTATCCATGATGTTAGCTGGTTACTTGACTTATCGGAGTGCTGCACAAAATAAAATTGTCGTTGGGGCAATTAGTTTTTTTTTATTAACTGGAAATTTTAATGAAGTCATCACCTTCGGACTCCCCCCCGATCGGGTACTAGGATTGATCTGCGCAGGGTATTTAGGATGGCGTTTGGTCTTTGGAGGATTTAGAAATAGCAGACATCCCATTTGGGTAGTGCCTTATTTTCAAATTGTTTTAGCCCTATACATTTTCTATATTTTTCTATCACAAATCGTAAATGCTACTACCCTCGTCACGCCTAGTTCGAAGGCAATGATTGATATCTACTACGCTGTCAATTTTATTTTTCTCCTGTACGGAGTATGGGCAACGGTAGATCAAGAAGGGTTAAAAGTAATTGGTAAATGTATTGTTATAGGAGCTGCTGTTTCTGGGTTACTGAGTATTTATCAATTGGGAATTGATCCATTATTTATGAGGATCGGCGATCACCGGATTGCCTTTGGAAAGACGCTACGTTCCAACGGGCTTTTTATGAACGAATATTACAATGCCTATTTTATCATCATTGCTTTGGGTTGGACGATGGTGACCATTCATAAAAAATGGTTGCGATTTGCGTTGATGGGAATTTTTGTAGTAGCGGTTATTACGACCTTCCAACGTATGAGTTGGTTAATCCTCACGATGGTCATGTCCGTTTACATCATCAAGGTAGAAAAAGTAGCCTACGAAAAATTAGCTTTTTCGGGATTACTCGCCATGATCGGAATTGTATTTATAGTGTTATTTTTTCAGCGAGAAATTAGTAACTCCAATTTTGTTAAAGAAAGATTGTCAGAACCCATTGACAGTCGCTACGGATATTATGCTATGGTGACTGATAATATTTGGAAGCATCCTGTTTTTGGTTACGGTGGTGTTTACAATGAATTGTACT
>JBCCJE010000431.1:0-5290 GCA_039027925.1 Bacteroidota bacterium | reverse complement strand
CGGCAGTAAACCAGTTTATTTTAAATAACCCCTTGGATCTAGGTAAATTTGACATGACTATTCTTTTTGGTAAGTTCCAGTATTTCTTTGAAACAAAATTAAAACAAAATGTTTTTAAAATCAAATCTTAGTTTTAATTTTTTAAACAATTTGTATTTTTAATTTTTGCTGATCGATACAAATCCTTCTGGGTGTGAATCATTGCATCAATGTTTACCTAGCTTCGCCAATTAAAAATTAATATTTTCAAGATCATCAAGTGGTTAAATATGTCACGAAGGGTTTGTAATTAAACGTACCTTCCGCTAATAAAAAGTTAGTGCTAAATATAGAACTTGGAGTAAGTCTCGTACACGCCTTCAAACTACAAAACCTACTTCCCCATCATCTGCTGCGTCAATGCTCGGTCAGTTTGCAATTGAGCATCACTCGGCGATGCTTGCAAACCGATGTTAATATAATTTAATCCAGCCTGATAATTTCCTCTTTGTTGAACCAAGTGCTCAAAACCAACCCGATGGGCGAATTGCGCAATTTCTCTCGAACCAGTTCCCTCTTTACTAAAATAATTGAGATACGTATTTATCGTGTTATGCATCGGGCGGTTGTTCCTGATGATACTTTCAAATACGCTTAGAAAGTTAGCCATATTCCTAGATTTCTTATAATCCTCGTATCCTACAATTACTTTCATCGTGATGGCAGAACCGTAATTCGTATGAATTTCTAAGGCCTTGTTGACGTAGTTGCGCACCTCATTCAGGTAGGCTTGCTTTTGCGTAGGATCGGTTTCTTTTTTATAAAATTTTCTAAACAAGGCGGTACTCATATACAGATTGGCCCTTGCGCTGTTGGGCGATTCTTTTACTCCCGAAGCATTCAGCGTGTAGGCATTTTTCCAGACGGGAATCCGAGTAAATGTTTTCGCAGTATAGCCCAGGGCTAAGAGTGCCAATAAACCCAGATTCAATACCGGCCCCGGTAATTTCCTAGCAATCCAATACGCCATCACAATACAAAAACCGACGGAGGAGAAAAATAAAAACCGCTCATTCATAAATGTTCCGACCGAAATAAAAATGTTGGACACTACGGAAAGCGGAATTAAAAACAAAAGAATACCGTAGGCAACGATGTTCTTTTTAAAAATACCCCAAACGGCAAACGCTCCCATTCCGAGATAAAGCAGTAGAGAAAGCAAGGCACTAATATTTCCCCAATTCATAATGGGAATATGGTAGGGATAATAATCGTGGGTAAGTGGGTGTGGAAAAAACAATAGTTTCACGTAAAGACCAAGGGTGTAAAAAATAGTAGCCATTTTTTCGGAGCCATCCATCTGCACAAAGGGATTGTTCATCAGATCTCTCGAAGGCTTTCCCGCATCAAAATCAAAAATATGATCCGCCTCTACCGCCTGCTGACGCATCAGTAGAAAAACTAAAACTGCAACGATCAGGGGAATCGCCGAAATGGCATTTTTCTTAAAAGAACTTTTGGTAAAAAAATAAGTGGTCAAAGGAATGACGGCAAGGTAAGTCAAAGTATTTTCCTTGGACAAAAGCCCTAGCAAAAAGACTGCGCCCGAAGCCACCAAATAAATGTTTTTTTCCTCGGCTACGTATTTCAAGGTAAAGTACGTAGCACCCAACGCACCTAGTAGAGCCATGATCTCGTCTCTTCCTTTCACGTTGGCCACAGCTTCCACGTGGACGGGATGCAAACAAAATAACAAAGCTGCTACAAACGGTAAGGTCATGTACCAATTTTTTTGAATAGCAGGAAAAATTATACTCAGTACCCTAAAGAGTAGCACACATAACAGGCCGTATAACAAAGCATTTACAAGATGACTCACCCCCGAGTTCGAATGGGCAGCGTGGTAGAGGATAGCTTCCCTGTTTTGGTCAATGACGCTTTGGGGAACAGCTCCAGCTAGTTGATTCAAAAACTGATTCTCGTCGGAAAATACTTCCTCGAAGAGATAAGGATCTCCTTTGATCTTATCCAGCGTACTACCTTGAAATCCCGCTTTTCCTTTAAATTCCTTTGTCCAATATTCTTCTATTTTATAATTATTGCGCCCAAAGATGGAATGCTCGATGGCAAAGGTCACTAGAGAAAGTGGTCGGTATCTTCCCCCCTGTACCAATTCCTTACGCTCGCCAAAGTAGCCCACCATACTTTCAGTAGTCAGGATTTCGGCAATGCCCCCCCACCCTTTTTTCACTAAACCATTTTCGTGATATACTATTTTATCATCGAGGATGTAATCATAATTATACGTCTGCCCGTAGAGCAGCAAGGACAACACAAAAAGTAACGTTGCGGGAATGGTATTTTTTTTCCAAAATCCTTTTTCGATGGAGAGATCGGGATCGTTAAACCTTTTGACCTTTTTAGTGGTCGAAGTCTTATTTTTGGAAACGTTAGCATTTTTGGAATTTTTCTTTTTTGCCATGGTCTGTTCAAATTAAATTTGGAAACAAAAATATTAGACTTGGTGCTGAATTAAAAACAAATGATAATTTTACTAGACTTTTGGTGTAGGAACGGAGAGCAGAGAAGCGGGAAGAGAAAGGTGAGAAGAGAGCGTAGGTAGCAAAGAAAAAAAGTAAAATGATTACCAAACTTTTTTTCAAAATACAGATAGCCAAATTTGGATATTCATACCTGTTCTCACTTCCCTCCGCTCTCTTCTCTGCTCGCGCCTCTCCCACACCAGCATCTAAAATTTTACGAAACGAAAATTAAATACGAATGTGTCAAAAATCTTCCCTTTTTCTGATATTCCTGCTGCTTGCCTTGGTCGAGACACTAGCTCAACCACAACCCTGCGAAGACCCACCTACCATGACTTCCATTTGTGATGATGCTTGTATTATTTGCGATATTGACGGATTCGAAGGTAGGCACGACAGCAGTCAGTCGGGCGTAGGCCCTCCAGGATTTTGCACGGTGGTGCAACATAATATGCAGTGGATCGCTTTCATAGCGGGCAGCGAAGACCTAAAAGTGCAGCTATCCGTATCCGACTGCGTTCAAGGTTTCGGATTGGAGATTGGGATTTACGAAGGTATCAACTGCCAAAATTTTCAACTCGTCTCCCAATGCTGGGGTGCAGCGCAGGCCGTTGCCGAAAATACCAGCAAGACCTTCGAAAATACGGTGCCACTCGTGATCGGCCAGTACTACTACATTGTCATGGACGGTGCCTTCGGCGATAATTGTGATTGGAAATTGGATGTCCTCGAAGGATCCACGCAGGTTGATCCTTTGGATACTTCGGGCGAGTTGTTGGGTGACGATACGGTATGTCCAGAACAACTTATTCCCTTCTCGGTGAATGCCCCAACGGGAGCTACCGAATTTGATTGGACGGTAAATGGCGTACCTGTCAATATCAGTAATAACACCATAGATTATTCTTTTCCCACTGATGGAAATTATTCCGTCTGTGTTATCGCAAAAAATGCTTGCAACGAAGCACCACCTACTTGTAGGGTGATCCAAGTTACCTCCGTTCCCGATACCGAAATTATTGATGTGCTTTGTGAAGGCAATACTTACGAGGTGGCGGATACCATCCTTTCGGAAGGGGGACTGTACGAGTTCGTACTCGAAAATGTAGAGGGCTGCGACAGTTTGGTGATCGTTGATTTAGAGGAGTTGGCAACCCCTATGCTGGACGTTGATGTAGATATTTGCGAAGGGGATACCTTGTTTATTGGAAATACGCCTTACACTCAAACTGGTATTTTTCAAGAAACCCTCACCTCGGTTTTTGATTGCGATAGTATCGTCAATCTTGATCTCTTTGTCATCGTTTGCAATATTACGAGCACGGATACTCCTACTCCGCCTATTTGTTTTGGCGAGAGTTCGGGGGCCATTGATTTTAGCGTAGTGAACGGGACGCCACCATTTACTTACAGTTGGGCAGACCTCAACAACTTGCTTTCGGGTGCTGGTAATATCTCCAACGTAGGAGCGATCATCACCATCGAAGACCTTCCCAAAGGGACTTACTTAATTACCATTGAAGATACTTTTGGCAATAGCGACATCATCGTCTCGGAAGTTACCGAGCCGAGCGAGATGAACGTGGGCTTTGTGGCTTCGGATTTTAACGGCGTGAATGTTTCGTGTGCAGATAGTGACGACGGCAATCTTGAAGCCACAGCATCGGGCGGTGTTCCGGGGTATTCCTTTCTGTGGTCAACCAATCAATCATCTAGTGCTATCAATAATTTGTCAGCGGGAATTTATCAAGTAACCATTACCGATCAGTCGGGCTGTACGCTGGTGGGAAATTATGAAATGATTGTCCCCGCTACGTTGGAGGTATTTGCTGACTTTAATGATCCCGTCTGCGATGGACCAAACTCTGGATTTATCGAAGTCCTCCAAAGTAGTGGAGGTATTGCACCGTACAGTTACAGTTTGGATAACAATATTTTTACAGATGATGAAATTTTTGAAAACCTCACGGAAGGCATTTACGAAATCAGCGTGATGGATGCCAACGGATGCGTAGCAACGATCTCCGAGATCCTCGAAGCACCCCAAATTCCTACCGTTGATCTAGGGGAAAATGCTACCGTTGATCTAGGAACACCCTACACTTTCCAAACGGCTATAAACAATGTAAACCTTCTGGAAGTCATCTGGACACCTGCGGATGGTTTTGACTGCGAGTCCTGCCTGAATCCTAATTTTGTTCCCTTGAATACGGGGACCTACACCCTAATCGTAGCATCGGAGGATGGCTGTGTGGATACTGACAGCATCTTGATTACCGTGAATAAGTTTAGAAAGTTTTTTGCGCCTAATGCCTTTAGTCCCAATTTTGATGGGTACAATGATTACTTTACGTTGTTCGGGGGCACAGAGGTAGCCATGATTCAGAAGTTAACGGTTTTTAATCGTTGGGGGGCAGTTGTTTTTGAAGGCAAAGAAATGAATCCGGGGATCGAGACCGAAGGCTGGGACGGCAGACTCAACGGAAAGGGAGTGAATCCCGATGTTTACGTCTGGATGGCCGATCTTCGATTTATTGACGGTGAGGTGATTTCTTATTCGGGAGATGTGACGGTGGTTAAATAAACTACCCAATATTTTTAAGTTTTATGGGAAAAGTTAAGAACTTGCTTTCCGAAATTTTTTTTAAAATTAAAAATTCAGAAAGTGATGCGGTTTATTTTTTTGACCTTGTTTTTATTTTTTTTCTCCTACACAGTAGTTGGGCAGCTTAATTTTAAAGGGATTCCTTTTTTTGCCGATAAAGCCT
>JBCCJE010000430.1:0-5291 GCA_039027925.1 Bacteroidota bacterium | reverse complement strand
TAATTTTTTAATTCCTGTGCCGCCAGTAGGAGATCGTCTCTTAAAAATAATTCGGGCAATCCCGTTTGGGCTGTAAAATTTTGAATAATATCTTTTGGGGAAATTTCAAATTGCCCATTCAACTGCGCTTCGTGTACACATTGTTGGAAAAAACGAATCGCTTTACCTGGAAAACTTTCGTAGGAAAAATACCTCAGCAACAAGCGGTAAGCCAGAGCAATAGCATCTTGGGAAATCTTTATTTTTAGATTTTTTTGACAAAATTCTGCGAATCGGCGTATGATGGCTTGCACTTGCTTTTCTTCGGGTTCTTCAATTTTGACCAACTGAAAACACTCCACAAATCCGGGCAAAAATCTTCGCATACTTTCCAGCTCTTGTTCCGTCACCTCCCCTACCATCTGTAAGTCACCATCCTGCAGAAAATTAATCATAAAGGCCGCCACGCTATCTTCGGGGCTGTCGCCGCCGCTTTGTAACAATTGAACTACATCTTCTACCCACAATACTCCATCTATCTCCTCCAACTCATCTACCAATGCTTCAAAAGCCTCTTGCCATTCGCCTAGATACTTAGCACTTGCCGTAATTCTTTGTGCCCGAATGCGCCAGAAGGTTATGTCAAACTTTTCTTTTTTGGCTTGGCTAGTGATCTTTCGAATGACTGCCCGTAGGACTGCGCTTTTCCCTACGCCAGATTTTCCCACAATCAATACGTTATTTTTGATGTGGTATATCATATTACTTATGGCGTTGACTTTATCTTCCATCTCCCACGCTGCTTCGGGAAAATGGCTCAAATTTTTTCTTACCGCCTTCGAGTAAGGATAGCGTTCTGCCAGCTTGGGCAGGATTTCTAAGTTGGGTTCATAGGTGTAATTTTTCCAGTTAGGTACGTAGTTCTCTTTAACCTTGAGCACAACAAAATCCATCTTAGGAGTAGGATACTGCGCGTGTCGGTAGATGATGCTCGGTTCCATTTGATTATAATGATCGGTTGCAAAATAAGTAATCAAAGCCCGCAATTGGCGCTGATCCATAAAGTAAAACCAATCGTTCAATAGGGGTAAATAACACAACTGCATCCCATCCGTGGTCTCGCCGTAGATGGCTGATACTGCAACCTTTACCTCTCCTCCTCCCGTAAAAGAAGCACGCTTACCGCTTATCCTCGGGCGTATTTTTACCTCTACATTTTTCAGCTTAGGTTCTTCGATATCTACGACCGAGTAAGTCCCTTCTTTTTTGTATTCTTTTTGTAGATACTCCTGCAACGTACCTTTTAATAACCGCAAATCCTTATGCACCATCTTGTGGCTAGTGCCTACCAAAATGCCCAATGTGGCTTCCTCGCCTAACGGATAATAAAGCAATGGATAATGTATGGTTTTCATATCATCAGAATAAATTTACGTAGAGACGTGGCACTGCCGCGTCTCCTCTCGATTGTATCAAATATCATGTAAAGACGCGGCACTACCGCGTCTCCTCTCGGTTATATCATATATTAAATATCATGTAAAGACGTGGCACTGCCACATCTTTCCTCAATTGTATTAAATATCATGTGTAAAGACGCGGCAGTGCCACGTCTCTACCACAACCAAAAAACAAATATCTACATTAAATACCATATATTTACATCAAACGTAGAGAGACGCAGCAATGCCACGTCTCTACGCCAAAAAAACATACCATGACGAAATACAAAAATAAATACCGGATAGAATCCGCCCGAAAACCTGGATGGGATTATCGCAATTCAGGGGCCTATTTTATTACCATCTGCACCCACCAACGCCAACATTTTTTTGGCGAATGTACTGATGGAAAAATGACCCTCTCCGCCATTGGGGCAATCGTTCAGGGATTTTGGTTTGAAATTCCAAAACATTTTGATCACGTGCAATTGGGGGAATTTGTGGCAATGCCTAATCATGTGCACGGGGTTTTGATTTTGGGGAATGATGGGGTGCGGGTAAAGACAGGAGATGGGGCGCAGGTGGATATGCAGGATGGGGCGCGGGTAGAGACGCGGCAATGCCACGTCTCTACGTCCCACGAACCACCACCCGACGACAAACGCAACGCCCCCGATTTTTATAAAAAAATTGTCCCAAAATCAGGTTCAGTTTCCGTTATCATTGGTTCGTTCAAATCAATCTGTACCAAACACATCCGCAAATCATTTCCTGATGTACATTTTAAATGGCAGGAACGATTTCACGATCATATTATTCGGAATGATGCCTCATTTCGTAGAATTAGCGAATACATCGTTCAAAATCCTACAAGATGGAAGGAGGATAAATTTTATTGAATGAATGTGTAATTGGTAGAGACGTGGCAATGTAGAGTAGAGACGTGGCAATGCCACGTCTCTACTATGGACAGAAAATAATTAATCATCCCTTCCCACAAGTTTTAACTTGAATAGACATCAAAAGAAGAAGGGACGTGGCATTGGCACGCCTCTTCTTTCTTTTGATCACTCTAACCCTTCTTTTCGATGAAAAAAATACTACTCCTCTTTTACTTTTTATTTTCAAGTTTTTGGATTTTCTCACAGTCAGGTTTTATTACTGGAAAAATTATGGATGAGAAAAATACACCCTTGCCCGGTGCTCACATTTCGATTGAACATCCTTGGGGTGAGCAAGTCGCATCTAGCATTTCGGAAAATGATGGTGCCTTTCAGATCAAGGATGTACCCGTAGGTGGCTATCGAATTAAGATTACTTTTCTCGGAATGGAGGAATGGAGTAAAGAGATTTCTTTCTCTGGAGAAGACCTCCAACTAGGCGATATCCAACTCAGGGAATCCACGGCTAAGCTCAATGAGGTAGTGGTGGAGGGCAAAGCCCCTATTGCCACTCAGCAGGGAGATACCACTTCCTACAATGCTTCCTCCTTCAAAACCTTACCTGATGCTTCGGCGGAGGAGTTGGTTGAAAAAATGCCCGGAGTCATCATCGAAAATGGCGAGGTGCAAGCACAGGGCGAACGGGTAGAAAAAGTATTGGTAGATGGTCGTCCATTCTTTGGGAATGATCCATCCGCTGCGTTGAAAAATTTACCAGCAGAAGTGATTTCTAAAATTGAGGTATTTGACCAAAAAAGCGACCAAGCGCAGTTCACGGGTTTTGACGACGGAGAAACGACCAAGACCATGAACATCGTCACTAAAACTAACATGCGCAACGGTCAATTCGGAAAAGCACAGGTAGGTTACGGCTACGAGGATAAATACCGCGCGGGGGGTAACTTTTCTATTTTTAACGGCGATCAACGGATTTCATTTATTGGACAAAGTAATAATATTAACATTCAAAATTTCTCTACCGAAGACCTACTCGGTGTAGTGGGTTCAGGTGGTAATCGGAGGCGAGGCGGTCGTGGTGGCGGAAGAGGTAGAGGTCGTCGTGGCGGCGGTGGTTCAGTCAATGACTTCTTGGTACAACAACAAGGGGGAATCGCCACTACTCATGCTATTGGCTTAAATTACTCAGATAAAATCGGAGAGAAACTGGACTTAACGGGAAGTTATTTTTTCAATAATAGCGAGAATACCGCCGAGGAAAATTTATTCCGCCAATTCATTGATGATGAAATGGTCAACGAAACCTACGAAGAAAATAGCCTAAGTACCACCGATAATTTTAACCACCGAGCTAACTTCAGGATTGATTATAAAATCAATAAAAACAACTCCATCATCATGCGTCCCCGAGCCAGTTGGCAAACCAACAAAGGGCAAGAAAGTGTTTTTGGAAGTACATTGTTAAATACTGACCCCGTCAACCGCACGAACTTCAATACCTCCACCGATTTGGATGGATTAAATTTTTCAAACAATATTTTATTTCGTCATCGGTTTCCCAAGAGGGGTCGAACCCTATCGTTCAACGTCGGAATGGGATACGACAATCGGCAGGGAGAAAGTTTCTTGGACGCACGGGAAGATTACTTCGAAGCCATGCCTTTCTCTGATACTTTGGATCAAGTATCTAATCTGGATGTCAACGGCTGGAATGTCTCTACCAATCTTTCCTACACCGAACCCCTCGGCAAGGGGCACAGCGTGATGATCGAATACCGAACCCGCTACCAAGAAGAAGATTCTGACAAAACCACGATGGACTTCTCCCCTATTACCCAAGACTACACCGTACCTAACAATCTACTTACCAATGTCTTTTCTAATAGCTACCAAACCCATACGGGAGGGGTAGGTTATAATTTTAGAAAAGGAAAATTCTTTTTTATCACCAGAGCAAGACTGGAGTTTGCGCATCTAGCAGGCGACGAATCCTTCCCCAACCCAAGCAATACCATCTCGAAAGACTTTGTGAATTTTGTCCCGTTTGCCATGATTCGCTTTAACAAGTCGAGGCAAGAAAACTTTAGATTATTCTACCGATCCAACGCAACTGCTCCCCAAGTCGAACAGTTACAATCTGTCCTTGACAACTCGAATCCACTCCAAATATCCATCGGTAATGCTGATTTGGATCAGTCCGTTTCGCATCGTTTTTTTGCGAGGTATCAAAAAACGAATACCGCAAAGTCGAGGGTTTTCTTTATCCTTCTAGGCGGTAGTTTTCAGCAGGATTATATCGGCAATAGTCTTTATCTGGAAGAGACTAATAATCCGTTATTCGATGCTATTTCGCTTGACCCCGGTGCTCAAATTTCCCAACCTGTTAATCTTACTGGTTACTGGGATGCGCGGAGTTTTATCACTTACGGTATCCCATTGAGTCTCATCAAGTCGAATTTGAATTTTGATTTTTCCGCTAATTATTCCAATACCCCTGGACTAATTAATGATCGAAAAAACATTTCCCAGAATAGCACTTTTAGAGTAGGCATTGTTTTGAGTAGCAACGTATCCGAGACAGTAGATTTTACAATTTCTTCCCGAACGGGATTTACCAATACAACCAACACCATTCGCTTGGGTACTGACGATAGATTTATCAACCAAGCGACCAAGGTGAAATTCAATTGGATCATCGGTGAGCGTTTAGTTTTTCGAACTGACCTGAATCATCAACTCTTCAGCGGATTGTCGGATGCGTTTAACCAAAATTTCTGGTTATGGAATATGAGTATCGGTAGAAAGATTTTCAAAAATAAGCTAGGAGAAATTTCCATCTCCGCTTTCGATCTACTGAAACAAAATAATGCTATTCAAAGAAATATAACGGAGGTTTATATCGAAGATGTGAGAACGCAACCCCTTACCCGAAGTTTCTAAAATTGTAAATAAAGTTAAGCATGAAAAATCG
>JBCCJE010000429.1:0-5291 GCA_039027925.1 Bacteroidota bacterium | reverse complement strand
GTGCCACTTTCTCATATGGAAGTACATCTCGAGGGGGCACAGTTTGATTCTACCCAACTTACTTCCAGCGGAATTTTTGAATTTGAAAATGTATTGTTAGAAAATGACCTTACGCTCACGCCATTCAGAAATGGAGATGATGTGAATGGGGTAAATACCATTGACATGGTTTTGATTCGCAAGCATATCCTAGGAATCACCTACTTCGATTCTCCCTACAAATTACTCGCCGCCGATGTCAACCAATCTGGAACAGTTACCACTTTTGACCTAGTGATTATTCGAAAAGTTATTCTGCACATGATCCCTAATTTTCCCATTGACTCTTGGTTATTTATTGATGCTGATTACGATTTTCAAAATCCAGAGAATCCCTACTGGGAGGATTATCCAAAAGTCAAAAATTTTTCGCCAACAGCAGGAGAAGAATACAATTTTGATTTTATTGGGATTAAAATAGGAGATGTGAATGGGAATGCGATACCGTTCTGAGTAGGAGTTAGAAAACCCAAAATAACGCCCCAATCCGCAACTTTATTTTTTCTCAATTAAAAATTACCACTTTCGGGGTATATCATGGCGTACATTTTCGCCTTAACTTTATATTATCAAATGAAGAAAAAATATATAAATGTTATTTAACTCCATGATCATATTATTCTTAGCCATGACTATCACCGAGATAGTAAAACAAAACACTAACAATAATATTACGGATCACTCTGAATAAATAAATTTTTGAATTACGGTATTTTTCTCCCCTCATTCATTCAACCATAATTTTTTTCAAACACTACGATTTTACAATTCTATCTTTAGAATTTCAAGGTTAATAAATTGGTTTTAATTGTTTCAATATTCGGTATTTGGGATAAACCTCTCTTGCTTCGGTAGGAGAGGTTTTTTTGTGTTGTACGATTAGGATGAACTAACTTTTTATTGAAGCACGAAAATCATCAAAAATATCACTCACCTTATTTTGCTAAATACCTTAATTTTATTTTTCTCCAAATTGAACATAATCCTGCCTTTCCCTTTTTAAGGAAGACAAAGCAGTAACCGATAGAAACATTTAGGCTTTTTTTTAGAAAAAGCTTAAGTCAACATCCACTCCTGCTTTTTATTTCGTAAGTTTTATAAGAAGCAATATTACATTCCCAAAAGATATATTATCAGATCAATTAACCTACTCGTCGGTCATTTGATTTTTCATTCCTAGCCGATCTCCGTTGAGATCACCTAATTTCAATTTTTTAACTTTTAAATTTTTCAGATGAAAAAAACTATTTACCCCTCCTTGACTCGAGCATTCTTGTGTCTCGCTGTCACGATGCAGAGTCTTGCATTTACCTTTGCACAAAACTGTGATAATCAAATCTTATTCGCCTCGTCCAATACGAGTGGCAATGTCGGTGTGTTCGATGTCTTAGATAATTCGAATATTACTTCTAACACCTTTCCTGGAACAGGTGAAGATGCCGATGGAATCTTTTACAATTTTGCTACGGACGAACTTTACCAAGTGAACCGAACGGATAATGTTGTGGATGAATACAACAACGTACTTGCAGCACTTAACGGAGGTATGAATCCAACCATTTCGACCTCGTCATCCTCCGATTTTAGCAACGGAAGAGAACTAGCTGCTTTCGATGATAAGTTGGTTGTAGCTCAGGATGCCAATGCGGGAAACGGCGACCAAAATCGCCTGATCGTATATACCGTTGGAAACGGAGCAATTACTTTGGATAAGATTTTTGATGTCAACATCAATCTGTGGGGAACACATCTGGACGGTAATACGCTCTACGCTATTCAGGACAATTCGAGCAACGTCGCTGTCTATCAAAATTTCTTCGACAATGCGGCGGGTAGCTTGATAGCGGACATGATTATTTCGGTAGAGAACCTAGTGCGTACCCACGGTTTGACCTACGATGCCGCTAGTGATTTAATGATACTAACTGACATCGGAGAAGCATCAAGTGCGACGGACGGTGCTTTGATCGTGATTTCTAATTTTACTACCAAAGCGGCGGATGGTATGATTAGTATGAGCGAGCAGGTACGGGTGAGTGGAGGTACTAGTTTGTTGGGAAATCCCGTGGACGTAGCGTATAATTCGAGTGATAATCGGATTTATGTAGCGGAGCGAGCTAGAGAAGGTGGATTGATTTTAGGTTTTAAAGTGCCAGTTTTATCGGGTGGGATAGCACCATTTTATCAAGCGCCTTTCGCGGGAGCATCGGCGGTTCATTTTTCTTGCTCCGACGGTGCGGATTTATGCGAGGCAATTGATGGTGGTACGGTAGAGTTTACGGATGGCGGTACGGAGGTTACTATTTTTATTGACGGTAGTCCCGATATGCTAACGTTCGAATCGGATGTACCGACTTCAACTGTTTATGATTTTACCTACGTGGTGACAGATGCGGATGGTATGATCCTAGGTATTCCTCCTGGGAATATGGTAAATTTCGATGATGCTGGATTAGGGGTTTGTATCGTGTACGGGTTGAGTTATACTGGAAACTTAAACATTGCGCAGGGCGATGACTTATTCGCTATGGGATTACAAATTAGTGATGATTGTTTTGACCTATCTGATAATAGCTTGATCGTTAATCGAGTGATGCCACAGTCGGCGGAGGTACAGGTTTTTGCTTCCTCTAATACTTCTGGTACCGTCGGCGTAGTCGAAGTTTTACCTGACGGAAATACCCTGATGAAAATGTTTGACAGCCAAGAAGCAGACGCAGATGGTATTTTCTATAATGACCAAACGGACATGCTCTACCAACTGAACCGAACCAATAATGTAGTAGATGTATATAGCGGTGTAGCTGCTGCCCTAGCTAACGGAACTGCTCCTACTTACGAAACTTCCTCCACGAGTGATTTTGCCAATGGCCGTGAAATTGCCGTATCGGGTGACAAATTGATCGTTGCGCAAGATGCAAGCGCAGCCAACAACATGACCAACAGTTTGATGATTTACACCCTCGGTATGAATTCGATTACATTTGAAAAAACCTACAACGTGAACTTCAACCTCTGGGGTATCCACTTGGACGGTTCTACCCTTTACGCCATTCAGGACAACAGTGATAACCTCGCTATTTTTGAAAATATATTCGATAATCCCGCTGGAATAGTTGAGCCTGACCAAGTGATCTTTATACAGGATATGGTGAGAACGCACGGGTTGACTTACGACGCAGCGAGTGACCTGATGATCCTAACGGACATCGGCGAGGCGAGTAGTGCTACTGATGGGTTCTTGGTAGTGGTTCAAAATTTTAGTACCAAGATTGGTGATAACATTCTTGAAAATTTTGAACAGGTCAGAATCGGTGGTGGTACTAGTCTGCTGGGTAATCCTGTGGACGTTGCCTTTGATGCCACTAATGAAACCATCTACGTAGCAGAACGAGCACGAGAAGGTGGTTTGATTTTAGGATTTAAACCGCCTGCCTTGTCGGGAGGAGCGGCACCTTTTTTCAAAAAATCATTTGCGGGAGCATCGGCGGTTAACATTACAGGTTCGCAGGGAGCACCTTGTGTGCTGGTAGATGCTGGTTCGGTGGCTTTAGAAAATGGCGGAACGGAAGCGACCATTTTTATAGATGGTAATCCAGACGTGATTTCTTTTGCATCGGATGTGACCCCCGTTGATTATCAATTTACCTACGTAGTGACGGATGCTGATGGTATTATTTTAGGGATTCCTCCCGGAAATAGTGTTGATTTTGACGATGCAGGAGTAGGTGTTTGTAATGTTTATGGACTGGCTTACACCGGTAATTTGAATATTATGATGGGTGATGATTTGTTGGAAATGGGACTAGAGATTAGTGACGATTGCTTCAATTTGTCCAGCAATAATTTAAGTATTGATAGAATACTTCCACAAACTCCAATCGCACAGGTTTTTGCTTCTTCCAATACTTCGGGGCAGATAGGCGTACTGGGTGTCTTAGATCCTTTTTCGGCGGTGATGGGTATGTTCAGCGCGCAGGGTGAAGATGCCGACGGAATTTACTACGATCACCAAACCGATATGTTGTATCAACTGAGCATAAGCAGCAACGTCATTGATGTTTATAACAATGTAAATGCAAATCTTGCGAATGGTGGCGTACCAACCTACATGACTTCATCCACCTCAGACTTTTCTAATGGTCGAGAGATTACCGTCGTGGGCGGTGACAAACTAGTCGTTGCGCAAGATGCCAATGCGGGTAATGGCAATCAAAACCGATTGATTGTGTATGATATTTCGGGAGGAGGTATTACCCTGATGGCAAGCTACGATGTGAACATCAATCTGTGGGGAATCGAGGGGGTAAATGATGACCTCTTTGCCATCGTTGATAATTCTAATCAACTCGCTATCTTTGAAGATATTGCTTCCAATGCCAATAACACTACCGTAGCTGCTGACCAAATTATTACTGTCGAAAATCTGGTACGTACTCATGGATTGGCGTACAGTAACAGCTTGGATTATTTGGTACTAACCGATATCGGAAGTGCAGCGAGTGCATTTGACGGCGCATTGATCACCATAGAAAACTTTACGAGTGCCGCTGCGGACGATATGATCGGTACTGACGAACAAGTCAGGGTAAGTGGAGGAACGAGCCAACTCGGAAATCCCGTGGATGTAGCGTACGATAAAGGTTCAGGACTCATTTACGTCGCCGAGCGCGCTAGAGATGGAGGGAAAATATTAGCCTTCCGTACGCCTCGACTTTCGGGTGGAATTGCGCCGGTGTACGAAAAATTCTTTGCGGGAGCATCGGCCGTTTACTTACAGTCAGATGCTAATATCAATGACTTCGATGATAATGAAGTTGAGTTGGATGCCTTCACGCAAGTCAATAACACACCTACTGTGACTACCGAAATTTTCCCAAATCCAGCTACCACTCAACTCAATGTAGTGATGGAGTCAGATGTTGATATTAATGCTACCATTAATATATTTAACATCAACGGTGCTTTATTAAAATCCAGAAGAGTAGATCTTTTCCAAGGTCAGAATAGGTTCGAAATTAGCCTTGACGATGTGGAATCTGGAGTTCTATTTTTCACCATTCCAGAACTAGGTAAAGCTGAACGTTTCCTTAAAGTGAACGAATAATTCAGAAGAGTAGTCGGTGCTGTGAGTAAATTCACAGCACGGATTTTTTCCAAAAAACATCCCAAAGCATTTGGTGTTATGGCGCTAAGCCGTAGCACCTTTTTTTATGGGGTTATTAATAATTTTCAAGTTGATCTTTATATAT
>JBCCJE010000428.1:0-5294 GCA_039027925.1 Bacteroidota bacterium | reverse complement strand
TAATAAAAAAGACCTCGTGACCGAGGCACAGCTAGCCGAAATTAAGGATAGTTTGGACATGTCATTCGATATAGCCACGAGTGCAAAAACTGGAGAAAACGTAGAGCAGTTATTTTCCGATCTCGGAAAAGCATTATTAGATTAAAATAAAATACAATAGCCCCACAAATTGGAACAGCCCCAGACACCTTTAGATCAAACGTTTAGGCAAGTCATTATTCTTAGTGAAGCAGTTGAGTTTGTAATCAGTAACGATATTTTATTTTCAACTGAGACACTAAAAGAGATTCCCGTTCGCAAGTGGTTTCCCATGATCGAAAGTATCCACGAATCACTCAAAGGACTAAAGATAGGAGATGAGGAAATCCAATTTTCGAGAGTGGAATCACCCGCCGAGTTTTTGCCCGGCGCGTACGATTTTTCTTTTACAAAAATAGAAATGGAAGATCGGGCGTACATCCAATGGAATATTTACGACTACACCAATGTCTATACTTATTGGACAAAATACCAACAACTTAAAAACGAAAAAGACATTCATCGGCAAAGGCTCGAGTACGGAGACAAGCAAGTCGAGACTTTTGATGATTTGATTTAGTCCAAATCTCTTGTATCAAAATTGTCATTTCTACGTTATTTTTTGTAATTTATTTTGCCAATTAAGTTCGAATCTCACAACACCTTTATATATTAAGCTGTTCTAAGGTAACGACCGCCGAAAATTTCTCTAAAGGGCATTATGCTATTTACCGATAGTTTTTCAACACTTCTTAATTTTGATCTTATGAAAAAAATATTCAGCCTCTTCCTCTTGGTTGCGTTTATCCCGACCTTGCTGCTGGCACAGTCCCGACAATTTGATACCAACGATGATAGCAAAGGAATTGTGTACAACAAAGAGTTCACCATTGACACCCGGATTCATACCTACGGGTTTGCCATCGGAGCTAATTTTACGAACATAAGATCTTACCACAAGTCCACTTACTTTCAGTTTGAACTAGGTGAACTCAAGCATCCAAAAGAGTTTAGACAAAATAGCGATAATCAAATCTTGAATCGAGAATCTCCTCAATCATTTATTTTAGGAAAACAAAATAACCTCTACGTACTCCGAGGGGGCTACGGGGTTAAAAAATACCTCTCCGAAAAAGCAAAGAAAAAAGGAGTAGCGATCGGACTGAACTACGAGGCGGGCGTCACCCTTGGTTTATTGAAGCCATACTATTTGGACATCAAGCAGACCGATCCTAACCGACCAGATATTATTCCCACCGAGCCAGAAAGATTTAATGCGGAGAATCCCTGCAATTTTCTTGATCCCGTAGGAAGGGTGTACGGAGCTAGTGGTTTTTTTAGAGGGTTGAACGAAATTTCCGTACTGCCGGGAGTACACGCTAAGGCGGGGGTACACTTTGATTGGGGCGCATTCGATGAGTTTGTCAAGGCCCTCGAAGTGGGAGTAGCGGTGGATGTTTTTTATAAAAGAGCACCGATCTTGATTCATATTGATGAAGATATTGCACAACGGATGGATTCCTCCTGTCCGCATTTGGCGCCGACCCAAGTAGAAGCCAATCCAAATCGTCCTTTTTTCATTAATCTTTATGTAACTTTACATTTAGGAAAACGATGGTAAACAAAAGCGATTAGTTAACTGTTTGATTGTCAAAATACGATTTTTAAAGTCCGAAATTTTCCTAGAGAATTTCGGACTTTTTGTTGAATCTCCCTTCCCATTTTTTCTAAAGCGGGAAAGGAGCATAAGGATAAACATCAAATTATGATTGAATTACCTATTGTAGAAAAGAAAGAGATACGCAAGAGGAAACCAGATTGGTTAAGGGTAAAACTTCCAATTGGAGAAGACTTCAAGCGGGTTCGATCTTTAGTGGATAAATATAAATTGCATACCATATGCCAGAGCGGCAACTGCCCCAATATGGGTGAGTGCTGGGGGGCAGGTACGGCTACTTTTATGATTTTGGGAAATACCTGTACGCGGTCTTGTTCGTTTTGTGCAGTAAAGACGGGGCGACCACCCGAGTACGATGAGGACGAGCCTAGTCGAGTAGCGGAGGCCATTATGCTGATGCAAGTTAAGCACGCTGTCATCACTTCCGTCAACCGGGATGAACTCAAAGATAGAGGGGCAGAGATTTGGTATCAGACCATCAAACTGACTAAGGAAATGTCTCCCGCAACCACCATCGAAACTTTGATTCCCGATGTGAGAGCCAACTGGGAAGCACTAGCGAGAATGGTCGAAGCGGGGCAAGAGGTGGTTTCTCACAATATGGAAACCGTAGAAGCCTTGTACCGAAAAGTAAGACCGCAGGCGAGATACGCCCGTAGTTTGGAACAAATCCAACGCACTAAGGATATGGGAAAAAGAACCAAATCGGGTGTCATGGTCGGGCTAGGAGAAACCAAGGAGCAGATGTTCAAAATCATGGATGACTTAGTGGAACACGGATGCGATGTACTGACCATCGGGCAATACCTCCAGCCCACGAAAATGCACCTTGAGGTGGCAGAGTTTGTTCATCCTGATACTTTTGCGATGTACCAAGAGGAAGGCATGAAGCGAGGTTTTGATTTTGTGGAAAGTGGTCCGCTGGTGAGGTCGAGCTATCACGCAGAGAGACATCTTTAAGAAATTGAAAATGGGGAATTGAAAATGACCAACACGCCACCATTGCGTACAATTTTTCCAATGCTCCATTTTTAATTTTCAATAAAAAAACAGTTTTATGATTTTTAATTTGAGCGAACACCATTCAATTGCTAACAAGTATTTGGCGGAATTAAGAGATGTCAACATTCAGCAAGATCGTATGCGTTTTCGTAGAAATATGGAAAGAGTAGGTGAGGTGCTAGCTTACGAAATCAGTAAAACGCTTACTTACCAAAAGCAAGATGTAGAAACGCCACTCGGTATTGCGTCCATTGCTCTGCCTACCCAACGTATCGTGCTAGGAACTATTCTGAGGGCGGGGCTACCCCTACACCAAGGAGCACTCAATGTTTTCGATGAAGCTGAGAATGCTTTTATTTCCGCCTACCGCATGCACCACAAAGACGGCACTTTCGAAATAAACGTGGAGTACATTTCTTGTCCAAATCTGAAGGACTGTATTTTAATTATGTGTGATCCCATGCTAGCTACGGGTGCTTCTATGCACTTGGCACTCAAAGAATTAGAAGAATACGGTAAGCCCCAAGCCATTCACATTATGACCGCCGTAGCCTCGACTTACGGACTAAATTATATCCGCAGACTGAATCCAAAAGTCAAATTGTGGATCGGCGCAGAAGACGAAGAACTGACTGCCAAGTCTTACATTGTTCCCGGCTTAGGGGATGCTGGAGATCTCAGCTACGGTAGCAAATTGCAAGATTAGACCACGAGGTGATCGTTTGCTCTATTCTCATTCAGAATCCATTCCTTATTCTAACTTCAACACTTTTTTTATTACCTTTCCTTTTTTTTTAAGGGAAAAAATTGGATACCGAGAGATGCAATTGAATACTTTCAATTGGTTTTCCTTTCGGGCTACTACCGCAAGTTATTGGGATAAAATTAGAACAGATTGATGAACACGCTTACACCGGGGTTAATATTTGGAGTTATTGTTTTGTATTTTTTGGTATTGATGGCTATTTCTTACTTTACGAGTAAGGATGCCAACAATGCAGATTTTTTTCTCGCCAACAGAAAATCTCCTTGGTATTTAGTGGCTTTTGGAATGATCGGAGCATCGCTTTCGGGCGTGACCTTTATTTCCATCCCAGGAGTCGTGGGAGCAGAAAAACATAATCAAGACTTTTCTTACATGCAGATGGTGTTCGGATATTTGGTAGGATATGCGGTGATTGCTTTGATTCTACTGCCCTTGTACTATCGGCTCAACCTCACTTCTATTTATGGATATTTAGAAAAGCGATTTGGATTTTGGTCGTACAAGACGGGCGCATTTTATTTTTTGTTATCGAGAGTGATTGGTGCGTCCATGCGGCTGTTACTTGTTGCCATTGTTTTTCACCAAATCACCCAAAAGTTTGAATACGAAATTCCCTTTGAACTCGTAGTAGCGGTAACGATTATTTTGATTTGGATATACACCTTCAAAGGAGGGATTCGAACGATTGTTTTTACCGATACCTTGCAGACTACCTTTATGTTGACCGCCGTAGTGTTAACCATTTTTGGTATCGGAAGTGCCTTGGATAAAAGTCTCGGAGAGTTGGTCACGACTGTTCAGCAAAGCGAATATAGCCAGATGTTTTTCTTTGATAATTTTATGACGGACTCCAATAATTTTTGGAAGCAGTTCATTAGCGGAGCATTAATCGCTACGGTGATGACGGGACTCGATCAGGATATGATGCAGAAGAATTTAAGCTGCCGAACATTGGAAGAATCCCAAAAAAATGTATTCACTTTTAGCTTTATTTTAATTTTTGTAAATGTCTTGTTTTTAGGATTGGGTGCTTTGCTGTACATCTACGCCTCCAATGTAGGTATTGAAATTCCCGAACGCTCCGACCAACTATTCGCCACCATTGCGTTAGATCATCTCTCGCCCACCGTAGGCATTGTTTTTATTTTGGGGCTGATTGCGGCGGCGTATTCGAGTGCCGATTCGGCGTTGACATCTCTGACCACTTCTTTTTGCGTGGACTTTTTGGACATGGAAAAAAACGAAAAAACGGAGGAAGAAAATAGGCGGACTCGGCTATTGGTACACGTCGGGTTTTCGGTATTGCTTTTTATAGTGATTATTGCGGTCAATGCGCTAAGTGGCGAGGCGGTGATTAACAATCTATTTACATTTGCTGGATATACCTACGGACCGCTGCTCGGACTGTTTGCTTTTGGGATATTTAGTCAGTATAAAATCAGAGATAACTTCGTTGTCCTCGTTTGTTTGATTGCCCCATTGTTGACCTACTGGTTGACGGTGAATGATTTATTTATTGGTTTTAAATTAGGATTTTTGAATATCGCATTGAACGGAATTTTGACGATGCTGGGGCTGCTAGTTATCGCGTACTGGGAGCCGATTACAGAGGAGGAGGTACTAGATGAGGCTGTTTAGATTAAGCGTACAAAAATGCTAAGGCAATAGGAAAAAATAAATTGTTCAATTTGGGTCGATTATTTCTTCTTTTTTCAATATGAAAAAATCGTAGCATAGTCCTTCTACGCCTAGATTTTTTTATGAAGAAAAAAGAAAAAAGAAGCAGCCAAATTGGATGATTTATTCTTTCCTATTGCCTAAGCACTACTT
>JBCCJE010000427.1:0-5304 GCA_039027925.1 Bacteroidota bacterium | reverse complement strand
ATTTCTACAGAACCGTTCGCAATTCCTGCGCACGTTACATTTTCCATTTCAAGCATTTCCAAGGAAATTTCAGCGGGAGACGAAATTGTAAATGCCATGTTATCTTGGCAGCCGTTAGCATCCGTCGCAGTCAAGGTGTAGTTTCCTGCCGATAAATTTTCAAAAATGCCCGTCGTGTTCGTTGCATTTCCCAAGGAAAATTCAAAATTACCGACACCGCCCGTCGCTTGAATTTCTACAGAACCGTTCGCAATTCCTGCGCACGTTACATTTTCCATTTCAATCATTTCCAAGAAAATTTCGGGCGGAGACAAAATTGTAAATGTCATGTTATCTTCGCAGCCGTTAGCATCCGTTGCCGTCAACATGTAATTTCCTGCCGATAAATTTTCAAAAATGCCCGTCGTGTTCGTTGCATTGCCCAAAGAAAATTCAAAATTACCGACACCGCCCGTTACACTCACCTCCACACTTCCATTGGTATCCCCGAAGCACGCTAGATTGACTTGACTGACCAAAGCCACCATTAAAGTATCTGGCTCCGTCATCGTGAAGTTTAGTGTATTTTCACACCCACTAGCATCTACAGTTTGGAGGAAATAGCTACCAGCAGTAAGATTCGAAAATACGGGATTGGGGTCAAATCCAGAACCGTTTAGCGCATACGAATAAATGGGCGTTCCACCCGTAGATTGTACCTCTACCGATCCATTGTTGTTACCCGCGCAGTCAATCGCCACCTGATTAACTAAAAATGAAACTAAAGGATTCGGCTCATTGATGATAACTTGTAAGCTCTCCGTGCAGTCGTTATCGTCTTTTACCTCTACGGTATAAAGTCCGCCTGATAGATTTGTAAATACATTGTTGGAAGAAAATCCATTGCCGTTAAAATTAAATTGGTAGCCTTGCCCCGAAAGATTCGTACCGCCCGATGCACCTAAGATGAGCGTACCGTCACCATTGCCAGCACAGGTTGTAGGAGTTTGATTGACGACGAACGGAACCAACTGCGCAGGTGCGGTGATGGTCACTTGGATAGCTAAGCTGCTGCTACCGTCGTTGACCGCTACGGTGTAAGTTCCAGCGGTAAGGTTGAGAAATACACCTGAGTTTTGGGGTGTCCCGCCGTTGATACTGTAAGTGTAAGCACCGCTTCCGCCGATTGCCTCAACGGAGATACTGCCATCGTTACCCGCAAAACACGAGACATTAGTTTGGTTGAGTAAATTCAGCGTCAAGGGAACTGCCGAGTTACACACTATTCCCGCAGCACCCAAAAGACTTGATCGGGAAGTATTCAAAATATTGTTCATCCTCGTTCCCTGCCCAACGGTAAAGGCATTCATACAGTCATCGTGTACGTAATCCATGTAGTTCATAAACATATCTCCCCCATTATTGCAAGTGGGGCTAGGATGATTGGGGCAACCAAAGTTAGCACCACTCTGAATGGGCGTGTCGGCGATACCGTCATCGCTACTGCAGCCACCTGCTCCCCACACGTGGCGAAGTCCTAGATAATGCCCTACCTCGTGGGTGCCCGTTCTCCCCAAATCGTAAGGAGCACAAGTCCCAAATCCTGGTCCACCGAAGGAACAAGAAACAACCACAATACCATCGAGCGTAGGATCTGGCAGCGTAGTCGTAGTGGGTAGGTACGCCCAGCCAAGCAGGCTACCCAAGTTGGGACCCACCCAAAAATTCAAGTACGTATTTCTATCCCACCCCGTAGCCGTTTTGATAGCTAATTCGTCGGAGTTAAGGTTTTGGTTAGTAGCGTAGCGAGTGATCCCATCCGTTGGATTACCATTGGGATCAACGGTAGCTAAACAAAATTCGATCTCGGAATCACCCGCTGGAAAAACTGTGGGGGTATTAATGGCATCGGCATTCATGCGCCGAAAATCATCCGTCAATACTTGTATCTGCGACTCTACGTGTGCGAGCGAAAAATTGACCCCCGCCCCAACGGCTTGTCCCGGTGGGTGTACGATGATGACGTGTACGGGAATAGTGATGATGCTTTGGCTACTTTTATTTTGATACGCTGGCGTAGCCGACCAATCCTCGGTAAGGACTGCTTTTTTGTAGGCAGGATCGAGTGCGAATGCTTGCTCCATTTTCTCACCGTAGGAGCATCGTTCCAGATTTTGTGCAGCAAGAAAAAAGGGCATCATCAAACCAAGGATCATCCAAAGGGTAAGGGTAGGTCGAAGTTCGGTCATTATTAATTCAATGTTTTTTGTTTTGGAAAAACTCAGCTTCTCTCTTCCCTCTTCTAAATTTCCACATCAACAAAATTCTTAAAAAGATACGATTCTCAACTGCGGAATTATGGAAACGCCGACAGCCGACATATTTAAAGCAGCAATGAGGAAAGGATTTGTTTTCAAGTATTGACTACTTTGATCGGAGAAGCATCGTTCGGATTTTATCTTTTAGCGCCGTTGCCACTACTTCGTGTCCCCGTTCATTCCAATGGTAGTTATCGTAGGCAAAGATCATTTCCTTTTTTCCAAAATTAGCTTGGTTGAGTAGGTGGGCGGTACCTAGCTCTACTTCGATGTCATTGTCTTTACACAGTTTTGCAAAATCTGACATTTGCGGATCGTAGGCATCGGCGGAGAAAAAAAGGAGTTGCGTGTGCACGGGTAGTTTGCTTTTTATTTTTTTCAAAATCTTATCCGTAATCTGGTTGGAGGTTCGATAGTGATCGTATTGCAGATGATCTTTAGCTATTTTCAACTCTGCACTTCGGTTATCGGCGTTGAATTTTGCCTTAAATTTTTCTTTAAGAATATACAACGCAAACGCCAATCGAGAGTACTTGCCCCATTCCATGATGGCGGGGATGGGCGTTTGGTATTTGATTTCATCATCCAAGGTGAGGTAAGGCCTACGTACCCCAATCTTATAATCCGCTTCCATCTCCACCTTGTAAAAATTATCAATGAAGTCATTGCTGCAAAATTGCCAAACTACGAGATCAGGCTGTATGGCTTCCACGTATTTTTCAAAAACAAGATACTCCTGAAAAGTACTGTACCCACTCGCACCGTAAGCAAAAATGGTAGTGACTGGCAAATCCTTATCCCTACCCAAAAGGGAGTAGTAGGTTTTATCATTGGATACTTCTACCGCTTGAGTGTAGGAATCTCCGATAAAAAGAATTTTGTAGTAAAGGGTATCAAAGGCAATATTTTCGTAAAATCGAAATCCATTCTCGACGGTTCGGTAGTCAATCACGTAGGGTGTGCCGCCACCGTCCGCCACGGTATCCACAAAATGATGATGGGATTTGGTTTTCCAGCCCAACGCTTCGTCAATCTCTGTAGTATTGAAATGTAAATGCTGAACAGCCTGCGGTGAGGTAAGCACTAGCCGACTTCCGATTTCTCCTAGTACTAGAAAAATAATGATTTGGATGAAAAATACTTTGACCTTGGACTTCATAGTTGGATTTAAAAAAAAATACACTACCTCAATGATAGTGTATTTTTTTTATTATTCAGAATAGAGCACCAAGAAGTGAGGGAAGGAAGGAATAGTCCAATAATAAACTTACATTTTCTACTTGTTCTTTTTCCTTTCTACTGCGTTAAAAAGCCTTTGATGCTCTGGCATCAAGCAAGCACAGGATGCCCCGCATCGCCTACGTTTTTCGCCTTGTATAAAGAAAAAATAACTACGCATTAAATGTAAGTTTATTAATGTACTATTCCTTACTCGATCATTTTTTGAATAATGGGTCGGAGCGTTTTGTAGGTATTCATCTCCTCCTCGGTGTCAAAGACCATGACCTTTTTGATTACGCCGGTCTGATCCAAAATAAAAACTCTGGACATCCCCAAGTCGCTCCCGTATCCCAATTCACCGAGTGGTCGAGCATTCGGAATGACGGGATACTCTAGCTGGTGATTTTTTAGAAAAGAGGTCAGATCCGATTTGTTTTCATTGGCCAAAGAAATAATAGCAACCTCCTCTGCATCAAATTCTTTCTTCAACCGATTCCAACTTTTGATTTGGTTGCGTGAGGTCTCATCGCCGGCTGCCCAAAATGCCAGAACGACTACTTTGCCTTTGTAGTCGGCTAAGGTATGCGTTTTGCCTTTCATGTCAAATGCCTGAAAAGGCATCGGCGGCATTCCTTCGTATTGGGACTGAGTCTGTCGTGGCTCGTCCGACGAAGCGTAGGCATTTTGATTTTGAGCAAATGAACGGGTAATGAATAAGAGGTGTAAAACGATGGTTACGTATAGAAATTTCATAACTGTAAAGACGTGATTTGGTTAGTTAGCAATTAATTTTTTAGGAAGGGAAAGATAACGGGAGAGGAGAAGGAAGATAGGCTAGGCTACATATAATAATCAAGGATTAAGCCATACTTTGGGAGGATGATTGACGATTAATGGTGACTTATCACGGAATATCGTAGAATTTTTCTGATTATAACATTTTGCGGTGATTACCAAAGGGTGACAATTAGCATAAACCAAGCTACGAGAATTTTACTACTAAATCTTTGCAGAAAATTTGCGAGTTTGCAGAATGCCTCGGTGGATGCTCTTTTTTTTACTACGAGGCACGAGGACAGGAAGAATTTTTCACCGAGGTTTCAGAACAAACATTTTCAATTTTCAACCAAAATCTCACCCCGTGTCGAATCCAGTTCTTCCGCAAACTGCCACAGATTTTCGTACCTGCGCTCCACGGGGATGTTGGCGGTTCGTTCGTTTTCTTCATGCTTACCTTCGATAAAAACTGTTTTCATACCTAGTTGCCAACCAAATTCCATGTCGGAAAAAGAATCACCGACCATGATTGATTTTTGGAAATCTATTGTTGGAAAATCTCGTTGGGCTTGCCAACCCATGCCCGTGTTAGGTTTGCGGCAGGGAGGATTATTTGCTTTTAAATCTGGACAATAGTAAACTTTGTGGATAAAACCTCCGTGGGTGTTGATTGTGTGAAGCATTTTTTTGTGGAGCGTTTCGAGCTGTACTTTGGTCATGATGCCTTTGCCAATACCTTGTTGGTTAGTGACGACTACGATGGTTTGGAAGAAATCTTTAAAAATTTTTATCGCCTCCAAACAGCGGTAGGTAAACTCAAATTGATCCCAAGATTCGACGTATCGGTTAGGAAGCCGCTTATTGATGACGCCATCTCGATCTAAAAAAAGTGTCCAATTTTTATTGGTCATGTCCTGTTGTATCTTGTGTATTCTCCATTTGAAATTTCAAAGAAATAAGTTCATATTTCATTTTATCTTCGGGTGTTTGTTGCTTTTAGTGATTCAAT
>JBCCJE010000426.1:0-5308 GCA_039027925.1 Bacteroidota bacterium | reverse complement strand
TGTGCCCGATTGGTGCGCAAAACGCTATCTTTTTCTAAAACTTGGGAAAACCACTACCTGGCTATCAAGTACTTCTTAGTTCATTACAATCTTGAAAGAATGGCAAAAATGCCATCCTTATTTTAAATACACTACCGAAAATATGACAGTGAATTCAATATCCATTTTTCCGAAAACTTTCTGTCTATAACTTAATTTTGTCTTAGTGCTTACTTGTCTTCTCTCAAAATGACTAATCATAGTCTTTCTCGAGTATTATCAAAAAAATAGCAGCTCATTTTCCTAAATTTTCTGGATCAAGAAAGTTACTGAACTCTTTTGTTGAAGAGGCATTACTCAAGGAACAAATACTTTTTTCCATTATTTCAATGTAAGAAAGTTACCTATTGCTGATGAGCTTCCACTAAGAAAAGATATTTAAGATGCCAGGAAGCTAATAAGCTAAATATAGTGAAGGCAAGAATTTAGAGACTTTTTTGATGCGTGATGATTTTCCAATACTTGAATTATCACATCTTAACATATTCAGTAGACGATGAAATACTAATTATATTATCATAGCAAATAAGTAGAAAATGCCACAGAAACTGGCTATATGTCAAGATTTGAAAAAAAACACGAATAATCTACTAAAGATAAACAAGTAATATATAGAGATTTTAACTAGTCAATATTAAAATTTTTCAATCTTACTTCTACACGGATAAATCTATATGAAAAAAATAATAAACATAACAAACATTACTCATGTAATATTTGGCGATTTTTTTCTACTTTAGTATAAGAGTGAAGTATAATATACAATATTTAGCAATTATTTTAATGAACTGTCGCAAAAAAGATGAAAACCCCTCACTATTTCAGAAATATTGCAGCTATTCTAACATTTCTCTGGTTGGTTGTGCCAAATGTACACTACGGTCAGTCTTTTTCTTCTAGTGATCTACAAGGAACTTCGTTGACCAATCCTACATCTTTGCAATTTGGTCCAGATGGAAGATTATATGCATCACAACAAGATGGATATATATACGCTTATACTATCACTCGTAACGGAGCTGATAACTACCAAGTTATTGATACAGAAATTATTACGGTAATAAACACTATTCAAAACCATGATGATGACGGAACAGTACATGGTACTCAGTTGAGGCAGGTTACTGGTATTTTAGTGACGGGTACTGCGGAGTTTCCTGTATTGTATGTTGGATCCAGCGATTATCGAGTAGGAGGTGGACAAAAGGGGGATCTTGGTTTAGATACAAACTCAGGAGTTATTTCTCGTTTAACTTGGGACGGTTCGGTTTGGGATAAAGTAGAGATTATTAGAGGATTGCCTCGATCAGAAGAGAACCATGCCAACAATGGTATGCAGCTTGACGAAGCTACGAACGTTATGTACGTAACATCTGGCGGTAATACAAATGGCGGGGCTCCATCTAATAATTTTGGCTTTATTACTGAGTATGCCCTCGCTGCAGCTGTTTTGGCTATTGATTTAAATGGCTTGGAAGCTATGCCTATTCATACTGACCAGCGCACTGGGGGGAAGTTTATCTACGACCTACCTACCTTAAACGACCCGACCCGACCCGATATTGATAATTCTCATCCAGATTTTCCGTATGCTTCTGGTCATCCACTATATAACTCAACCGTCGATTTAGGAGATCCTTTTGGTGGAAATGATGGGTTGAACCAAGCCAAATGGGTAATTGGTAGCCCGGTTCAGATATTTGCTACTGGCTTTAGAAATATTTATGACCTTCTTTTAACTGATGACGGTCGGTTATATACTTGGGATAATGGAGCTAATGGTAATTGGGGGGGGCATCCGCATCAAGAGGGTGGCGGTAATGCAACTAACAACTGGTTACCTGGATCTTCGAAATCAGGTGCAATGCCGGCTGGGTGGATTGGTGAAGATGGTATTATTGATGGTGACGTAAACAATAAGGATGGAGTTCATTTTCTGGGTTATGTAACTGACTATGATCCCTTTGATCCTAATGCTGATCCGGCAAATTCTTACTATGGCGGACATCCTTGTCCTATCCGAGCGAATCCAGCAGGAGCAGGATTATATACTCACGATAGTGAAAATGGGGGTAATAATGGGACGGTAGGAGGTTACTGGCGTACAGCAGTTACTGGTGATCCAACAACAACACTTCCTGTAGATTGGCCGCCAGTTCCATTGACAAAGGCTAATCCTATTGAAGGCGATTTTCAAAACGCTGGTGAGGATGACAATTCATTTTGGGCTTTTCAGGGCGTAAAATCCGCATCGACTAATGGACTGGCGCTGTACACATCTTCTAACGCTAACGGCACTAAGCAAGGCCATATGCTTGCTGCAGCCCATAATCATACAATTTATGAGATACATTTGAATGCCAACGGCACTATTGATAATCCAGGAGTGGCGTTTAAACAAAACCCAGATGTGACCAAATTTGCAAAAGAATTTAGCACGACTCCACTAGATATAATTGCTCAAGGAGATACCGACTTATTTCCGGGCACGGTTTGGGTGATTAGCTATGTGAGTAACAATATTACCGTCTTCGAGCCCCAGGATTTTATTACTTGCTACTCACCAGGTGATCCTGAGTACGATCCCAATGCTGATTATGATTCAGATGGATATACCAATGACGATGAGATACAGAACGAAGCAGACCACTGCAACGGAGCTAGCGTACCACCAGATGCAGATGACGATCAGATATCTGATCTATTAGATACGGATGATGATAATGATGGGGTGGTTGATACTAATGACTATTTTCAGTTGGATCCGGATAATGGCTTAACTACCAACTTACCAATTGCTTATCCTTTACTAAACGGAGACCCAGGAACTGGAATTGCCGGGTTAGGATTTACCGGTCTAATGGCTAATGGCGATGACTATCTTAATCTGATAAAAGATAAAAGCAATAGTGAAATCATTATCCTTTACGGTGGAGCTCCGGGGCAGCTTGGTATTGGAGGCCCCCCTGGCGATGGTATTACTACTGGTGATGCTTATGGTACTTTAAACAGTCAGGAAAACGCATTTCAGTTTGGAGTGAATGTAAACTCTGCTACACCTCCTTTTACTGTCACTTCAGGCTTGTTAGGACCTATTTTTAGTGGCTCCCCTGAAGATTCACAGTCTGCGGGCATTTTTATAGGCACGGGTGATCAATCCAACTATGTAAAAGTAGTAGCCAATGCTAATGGGGGACAAGGCGGGGTACTGGTGACGACCGAGACGAATGACAATCCTATCGACCATCAATATAATGTCCCCGAAATAATCAGTGCTTCATTCATTACATTCTACCTTACTATTGATCCTCAAAATGGTACAGTTCGTCCTGGATACTCAGTCGATGGTGGTGCGATTGTTTTTTTAGGTTCGCCAATAAATGTAGGCGGAACCCTGCTTACGGCAATCCAGGGAACACCAGCCTTAGCGATAGGTGTCATCTCAACTTCCCGAGGTTCAAGCACGCAATTTACGGCAAGTTGGGATTTCATAAACATAGATTTTGAGACCGTATCTTCATTTGGACAGTGGAAGATAGTCAATCAAAATAATGACCCTACTGCTCGTCACGAAAATGCCTATGTGCAAGCAGGTGATAAATTCTATTTGATCGGGGGCAGAAACAGTGGTGCTAAAAAAGTAGATATCTATGATCCTCAAACCCAAACTTGGTCTTCTGGCACAGCTAATCATCCTTTTGACATACACCATGCTCAAGCCGTAGAGTATCATGGGCTAATTTACATAGTGGGAGCCATGACGGGAAATGGAAATAACGAAGCTCTAGTGGATAAAATATATATATACAATCCTACTACTGATACTTGGTATATAGGAGGAGATATCCCCAGGCCAAGAGCTGGGGGTGGGGTAGTAGTGTATAATGATAAAATCTATCTACTAGGCGGCTTGCAAGATGGTCACAAGGGAGATTATGTGCTTTGGTTTGACGAATACGATCCTGAAACTGGAATATGGAATACGATGCCCGATATGCCTAGGTTCCGGGATCACTTCCATGCGGCTCTTGTAGGCGATAAATTAGTTGCAGCAGGGGGAAGGTTGTCAGATACCAACGGAAATTTGAGTTCTCAAGGTTACCCGTCCGAGTTGTTACCTGATAATATTCCACCAGTGACCAATACGCAAAATGTGCTTGTGTCAAAAGTAGATATTTTTGACTTTCAAACTGGTAATTGGGTTACTACACCTCTACCTGATATTCCTACTGCTAGGGCGGGAGCCGCAGTGGGTGTAATCGGTAATGAAGCAATTGTAATTGGAGGCGAGATTGATGCCAGTAAGACTCGAAAAGAGACTGAGGCTTTTGATGTTAGCAGTTATTCATGGCGTTCCTTGGCAAATCTCATTCCAGAAGGAACTTTTACCGGAAGACATGGTACGCAAGCAATCGTTAACAATGGAGGTATTTATGTAGCTGCTGGTGCTGGTACTAAAGGCGGAAGCAATGAACTCAATTCTCAACAAGCATTTTACATGTTTGGTGAGACTACTCCGACTGGTAGTTCACTAGTAGCTAGTGATTTATCCATTGCACCCAGTCTGGTAGATTTTGGTCAAGCATTTGGTGGACAGTCAGTTATAAGGAGTGTGGCCCTCACTAATGAGAATGGTAACCAAGGTGTAGAAATTTTAGATGTTTCTATAAACGGTAGTACAGATTACAGTATAGTCACTAGCTCACTTCCTAGGTTAGTACTGCCAGGGGAGTCTGTCAATATTAACATAGAAGTATCACCTACCTCTCAAGGCACAATTACAGCTTCCTTATTAGTAAATCATACCGGAGCTAACGGTAGTCTAAGCGCCAATTTAACTGCGGAGGGAGTAATTAATAATAATCCACCGACAGTGGTTAATCCAATTGCTGATATATCGGTAGATATGGATAGCACTCCACTAGACATAGATTTGAGTGAGGTTTTTGTAGATAATGAAGATGGGTTTTTAGAACTAGGTTTAATAGCTAATAGCAACAACCCTTCGTTAGTTACAACTAGCGTCAGCAGTGGTATATTGACCTTAAGCTTCGGGGCAAATGCTACAGGAGTAGCTAGCATTACAGTACGGGCTACAGATACAGATGGTGCATTTGTAGAGGATATTTTCACAGTAAATATTGTAGATCCGAATATCAGTTTGACACAGGTATTGTACCGGGTGAATGCCGGGGGTGGTGAACTATCAGGTAGTCCGGTATGGGGCGAAGACGGCAATGGCGATCCGATGCCTTCTCCGTACCGCACC
>JBCCJE010000425.1:0-5311 GCA_039027925.1 Bacteroidota bacterium | reverse complement strand
TTTACATTTTATGCGCAGTTATTTTTTCTTTATGCAAGGCGAAAAACGTAGGCGATGCGGGGCATCGGCGAGGCTTTTCAACGCAGCAGAAAGGAAAAAGAACAAGTAGAAAATGTAAAGTTATTATTGAACCATTCCTTACCTACTTCCAACCAAAACATCTTTCACCTTACCTCCGACCTCTAATCCCGCATTTCTGCCAGTATCATCCAGTAGTATTTTCTTTTGCTTTTTATCGTAGAGTTTTACTTCTAGTTGGGCAGTCATACTTTCCTCAATTCGTCCATCCATAAATCCCAAGATGGGAGAAGCTAGTGCCGTAGCTTTTTCTCGTTTGGCAAATATCTCCAAGCGATGGCGGGTATTTTCCATTACCAATTCTACTTTGTCGTGATCGGCGTAAGATTTTCTTAGGCGTGTCAGATTGTAAGTGGTAAACTCAATCAACCGATCCTGTAGCCAAACGCCCGCAATGAAACCGACGAAAGAACTCATCATCCAAGGAATTTTTGCGACGGAGGCTTTCATGGAAATACCTTGTTGGGAAAAATGATTCGTCTGCATCCAAATATATCCACTCGGAAAAGACCGACCCCAATCTTTCTCTACGTATCCTCTACCGTTGGTAAAATCCACCCGCTCCCCGTTGATTTCTAGCACTCCTTTGATGCTGTGATCCATACTCAATATACCATGATAACATTCCATAAAAGGCACAAAAGAGAAAGGTCCCATAATACCGGGGGAGTACCAAGTGTTGGACCAAGGTACTTGATTTTCAAACTCCAAAGTTCCCCGTACATTTGGCAAATCCAACTGAATCTTAGGTGTAGAAAAAAAATTGTTGGCGATGTGGACTTCAAATTTTCCCGATTGCGCTACGAAGTCCTTGGCATCAAACTTATGGTAATTTGCCGATAATTTTTTTCCATCCAAAACCTGAACAAAGGCTTGTTGCTGACCATTTTCATCCATAGCAATTCCCGGAATGAAAGCAAAGGCTTTAGTCTCCTTGAAGTTGACCACTTTATAGTACCATCCTTCAAAGTACCTTTTGGTTTTTCCCCAGCCATGATATTGTTCGGGGTGAAAAAGGGCTTGGAGTCGTTGTTTGATCATTTATTTTTGATTGTTCTTCCAGTTACATAAGCTACACTCATTTGTAAAAGTAAAAAAATAACGCCTACCGCATATACCTCGACACCAAAAAGCACTCGAATTGATCGCAGTCAAAGATGCTACCTTACTTAGCGAATTGAGCAATAAATACCGCAAAATCTAATAATTTCGTATTTTCGCCGCTGATATAAAATTCATCACTTAATACTCAATTTTTTTTAATGAAAAAACTACTCTTATTGATACCCGTTGTAGCGATGCTTCTATCGTGTGAAAATAATGCTCCCGGGGAGTCAGGCAAATCATTACCTATGAAATC
This sequence comes from Bacteroidota bacterium, assembly GCA_039027925.1. Classification (GTDB taxonomy): domain Bacteria; phylum Bacteroidota; class Bacteroidia; order Chitinophagales; family Saprospiraceae; genus CAJQQY01. The sequence goes on along the minus strand of JBCCJE010000425.1, from coordinate 3,873 downwards.
AAAAAATGATACCCTTTCCTACGTGATTGGACTCACCTTGGGTCAATACGTTAACTCTGTGTCGGGCGAAGGAAGCGATTTTGAATTTAATATGGATATGGTTTATAATGGTGTTGCCGAAGGTGCAGAGGGCAAAGGCCGTATTGAACAAAATGAAATGCAAGGATACATGCGGGAGCTCAGCACGCTGGCACAAGCAGGGCAAAGAAAAAAAGCAGAAGCAGAAGCGGCGGCTAACCTAGCTCAGGGAAATGAATTTTTAGCAGCCAACAAATCAAAGGAAGGGGTGATAACCACTCCGTCTGGTTTGCAGTACAAGGTTGAAAAAGAAGGAACTGGCGCATCACCAGAACCTACCGATAAAGTAAAGGTACACTATCACGGTACGCTGATTGATGGGACTGTTTTTGATAGCTCCGTAGATAGAAATGAACCCACAGAGTTCTTTTTGAATCAAGTGATAAAAGGCTGGACAGAAGGTATCCCTACCATGAAAGTAGGTGGCAAAACCACTTTTTACATACCTTCTGACATCGCTTACGGACCGAGAGGAAGACCCGGTATCCCCGGCAATGCTATGCTTATCTTTGACGTGGAGCTACTAGATATTACTACGCCAACCGAAGAATAGGCGGGCTACCCTTTAATCCAAAGATACCCTCCAAATCAAAAAGGTGCTGAAACGCAATTGTGTTCCAGCACCTTTTTTTATGGTCAATAAATTTCTTTGGGATCTACTTTACAAACGGTTGAACAATAATCCCTTTCGGTGTAACCCCGTGTAGGAAATAATTACCCGAAGCCAACTTCGCAACGTCGAAGGTATGCTGGAAGTTTTCTCCAATTCCTTTGAAAGTTTCTTCGAGGACAACCTGTCCGTTGCTACTGATAATTCTTACGTACATTTCCCCAATCACCTCGTTGGCTTCTATTTTCAAAGTGGTCAACCGATCAGCAGGAACAGGGTATAACAACGTATTTGCATTTAGTGCTAAATTCCCCGTAGCGGTTATCTCGTCCACTACGTTGATGACCATTGTGTATTCTTCCTCGCTAAAGTCATCCCCGTCATATACTTTGAATCTGAACAAATCGTAGGTCAAGCCTTCGTCGTCAGTATTTGGAAAAAATACCAACTTAGCAATATCAGCAATCGGGATAATATCACCTACGTAAACGTGCGCACCGTCCAAGAATAAATTTCCAATAGACTCTACCTCCGTAATCAAAATGGAGGTGAGCGTATCACCGTCCGAATCCGTAAAATCAAAATCAAGTGAATTAAAAAAGTACGGCGTATTGATGAGGGTATTCACCGCATTATCTGCCGAGGTAGGCAAGGAGTTGGGGCGCAACTTAAAAAGCGTACCTTGAAATGAAGTTAGATTATCGTACCGCAGGTAAATTTCATTGTCATTTTGAGTCATAAGAAATCCGTACTGCATACCTGATGGATTTTCTACTTGTACAAAGTCTGCTCCATCAAATATGAAAAGAGTCTGATTGAAGTTAAAATTATCAAAATAGGAAAGGAATAATTTTTCGTCAAAACTGGTAGCAAAATTACTGAACTCAAATCCCGTAGGCCCTGGTATGGTTTCCACTACATCTGCCCCTACATCCAAGCTAGTTAAAAAGGTATTAAAACCAGGATCAAAAAAAGTATAGTAAGCCTTACCACCTAGGGTATCTGTAAACTGGTTAAAATTAGAACCCACAGGCGCACCTACCTCCACCATGTCCGTACCATCGTAACTGAATAAAAACTGATCGAAGTTGATATCATCAAAAAGGGAAAAGAAGGATCGGTTGTCGAATCTATTGACAAACGCCGGAAACTGAAATCCTGCGGGAATAGGAACAGGCACTAGCGTAATACCCACTAATTCGTACAATACATTATTAAAACCATTATCGAAATAATTCAAATAAGTCACCTCATCGTCCGAATACAACAACCACGAGAACTCTTCATTAACGGGGTTAGGCACTTCCGTAAAAGTAGTACCATCAAATAGGTACAACACGCTTTCAAAAGAATTAACATCAAAAAAGGACAGGTACATTTCTGTATCATTTTCACCAACGTAAAAATTAAAGTCCAAGCCCACAGGAGTAACTAACTGGGTGAAAGTAGTACCATCAAACGCTACGATCTGAGTATTAAACGAGGCATCAAAAAAAGACATATACAGAATGTCATTAAATACCGAAACAACATTGCCGAAGGTCAACCCCATCGGACTGATTACTTCCGTCAATGTAGTTCCATCGTACTGAAATAAGACCCCGTTAAAATTGATGTCAAAAAGATTGACGTACATCAGTCCATTCAACTGACCAACGTATCCTCCATATTGAAATCCTGCTGGGATAGGTATCTCATTGGCGGTGGTACCATCATACTCAAAGAGCAATTGGGTAAAGGTAGGATCAAAACCAGCGAAATAATGATTGTCATTAAAAGCATGCGAATAAAAAGGAAAATTCACATCACCATCGAACGGAACGATATTCAAATCTGCCCCATCGTAGTGAAATATATCGAGGTAAAAAGTAGGATCGAAATATTCAAAAAACAGATTATCATCTTCACCACCCGAAAAAAAGTCGAGAAAGTAATTGGGTGGGTTGGGTATTTCCTCCAAGGTTTGGGCGGTACTGCCTTCCCACGTGAGCACCAAAGAGCAAATAAAAAAGCATCGAATGAATAACTGTTTAGTAGAAATGTATATCATAACACACAGGGTTTTAGGTAAAATTATTTTGCGTAAAAATAGAATAATCACTAATCAGGTGAAAAACAACACCCGTTTTATACTGATTGATAGCCGACAAACTTAATGACATGCCATTTGGCAATGAGTAACTAAAAGTATCCCCACCAGCGGAAAGCCGATGAGGATACTTTTACGAAAGAGAGGTACACGAGCTTACGCCAAACTAATGCATTCTATCTCCTCTGACCTCTAATGTTTTGAGCATCTCCGCTTCGAATGTTAGGTACTCTTTCCACCGCTTGGTCACTTTTTCTTTTCCTCCATATTTTTTAGCTAATCCCAAAAACATCTTGTAGTGCTCGGCTTCCGCTATCATAAATTTGCGGTAAAACGTTTTAAGGTCATCGTCTGAAATATCTAACGACAGTAATCGGAATCTTTCGCAGCTTCTAGCTTCGATGAGCGCACAGACCAATAATTTTTCAATCAACCGATCTTCCCGAGAGCCTCCCTTTTTTTGAAATTTTAACAACGCATTCACGTATTCGTCTTTACGCTGAGTACCTAACTTGAGTCCTCTTTTTTGTAGCTCCGCCAGCACCAATCGGAAGTGCCCCCACTCCTCGGTAACGACCGGTGCCAACTCATTGACCATTTCTTCTCTTTCGGGATATTGTTGGATAAGAGAAATACACGAGGTAGCTGCTTTTTGCTCGCAGTAGGCGTGGTCGGTTAGGATTTCCTCTAGATCCATTTCTGCGAGGTTGACCCAGCGAGGGTCAGTTGGTAAATGCAATCCTAATACTTTTTTTTGTGCGTTACTGGTGGTATTCATATTGTGGTTATTTTTAAAAGATTGAAAATTAGTAGTTTTTTAGCTGCGCTCAATTTATGGAATTTTTGTAACTATTTAGCAAGTAGAAATTGCGAAGCTAAATTACGAAAGATATAATTATCTGAGTGCGCTAGTACAAAAACGGATGTACACCATTTTATTAATAGGTAAAGGATTCCAACTTTCTAAAAAAATCATCAAGCTTTAACTCCATAGATTTTTATCAAAATGAAAATTATTATACAACTAATCTCTAGGATAAAATATAAAAGGATAGGTAGTTACTTAGCGTCATGCTTTGAGAACCCCGTAGGATGG
>JBCCJE010000424.1:0-5325 GCA_039027925.1 Bacteroidota bacterium | reverse complement strand
CTTTCGGCAGCAGCTTCTTCTACCTTTTTTTCTAATTCTTCGATGGTGATAGTTTGAGTAGTGTCCGCTAGATTTTTTTCTTCCCACGTTTTCTTGAGCACTCCTTTATCTTTTTCGTAAGCATCTACCAAGTCCCATTCTTCGGCTTTATATTTTTTGGAGCTTTTAAATGCAGCTCGGTCGGCAGCGTTGGCTTTGCTGTACGTGCGGGCGTTGGTATCTTGCTTACGCTGGGTAGCTTGTTTCTTTTTTCCTTTTTCTCCGTAGGGAATATACGTTTCGTTGAGCTTTTCGTTAAGGTCATTAATTTCATCATCGTAGGGTGTTTCGATGTAAGTGGTTACCTCATTTTGATTGATGCACAAGTATTCTCCACCCGCAAGGTCAGCCCCTTGTTTCCAGAGACTTTGGATACCTTCTTCACAAACTCCGCAGAAAATAGTATTTACGGAAATGTTTTGTTTTTTAGCTAATTGACAGGCTTTGGCGTAGTTGATGGGCCCTTGTGTAAAAGGCTCATTGCCAGCAATATAGATCATTTTCATGTTGCTATCATCCGCTGCCCAATCCAAATCTTCGACGGAGGTCATAATGACCTCTCCACAGTATTCATCACCGCCGCTAGTGGTCAGCGCAAATAATTTTTCGGAAATTCGATCCATGTCCTTAGTGAATCCGCTGATGCGTCGGATTTGTTTTCCTCTGCTCGTTCGGCGAGAATTTCCGTACTCGTACAGCGCAATTTCGAGCGCAGTCTCTTCTTGTTGTCTTTCTGTTTTTGCTAGGAGATTTAGAATTTGCCAAAGTTGTGATTTGGCCTGCTCAATCAATCCGTCCATCGAGCCACTCGTATCTAGCAGTAGCGCTACCTGGATGGTATTACTTTTTTTTACGGGTTTTTTAGCTGATGAAAAAAGGGATGTAGAAGTATTGTTAGAAGATGATGGTGACCAGTAGTTGGCAATAACTTGATTTACACCTATGGCAAAAATGGCGGCTAGGATAGCTGCGTAGAGTTTTTGATTTTTCATAAAAAGATTTTTTATAGATTATAAAATGGTTTGTGTGCTGAGTAGAGAGAAGCCTGTCCCGAGACATCGGAAAGAGAAAAGAGATAGCGTGGTTTACCTTTAGATTTTTTTGAAATGATCTTATTCTCTTCTCCTACCAAAATTGATCGTCAGAAAAAAACTTGTTTTGAAATCGGATGCTGTTGTTAATTATTTTTCCAAACCAACTTCTCCTAACGACCATGCGACACGCAAAAAAGATGATCCAAATTTGGAAGGAAAAAACAAGAAAAAAAATCCATAGTTGGAGAGAGAGACGCTTCACTTGGTAAGCTGCTCGTTTGGCTTGGTGAGCGTGTCCATTTTGCGGTTTTTCAAAAAAAGTCACTTCCTAAAAGTATTGTATCTTTAGGTTCAGATGAGATTACGACGTTGTATTTTATGTTTGACTTTATTGGTATTGTCGGGTTATATTTTTGGTCAAGAAAAGAAAAAATCCTTTACTAAACCCCGACAATCCAATGCTGAACTTTTGGACGAGGCGAGAGCTTACCAAGAGAAAGATCCTGCGTACGCCATAAAATTAGTGGAGCAAGTTTTACGTGATTTTAATGCCAAAAAGAAAAAGAAATCCAGAGCGCGTAAAAAAAATAACACGCAAGAAGCAGATGCATACACCTTGTTAGGAAATATCTACGAGAGGATCGCGCAGAACGATTTGGCACTCCAACGCTACCAACAAGCCCTTTCGGTTTGGCAACGATCCAAGGGCGGCAGCCCCAAAAACGAAAGCGATCTGTACTACCGAATCGGTCGGATTTATCTCAAACAGAAAGATGCGGATAACGCCGAGAAGTACTTTAAGTTGTGTTTGAATTTGACAAATGATAAATTATTAAAACAACTGTGTGAGGAATGGTTAGTAGATGTGGAGTTGCTCAGGGGAAATGCTAACGAGGGCATTATTCAGTTGGAACAACTGGAAAATAACTATACCCTAGACAGTCTTGGGCAATCAAGGGTGAACGCCAAGCGCTCTCAAGTTTATATTCAACAAAATGATTATTCGAATGCCTACAAAAATTTAGAAAACTCTTACAACACCTTACCTAAAAATCAAACCTTGAAAAAGGAAGACGTTGAGGACATAGAAAAGGCAAAAGAGGAATTATTGAATAACGAAAAACTTAATGCAAAACAAAAATTAGATGTTTCCAATAATTTGAATTTTAATTTCGATGCTACTAGGAATGGGGAGAACCAACGTGTAGAAGTTCCTAGTGAACTAAAAATTCGAGACAATCTACAAATCGCATCTTTACTTGAGGAAAAAAATGATTTATCTGCCGCCGAAAAATTTATCAAAATATCCAAGGAAGTAATTGATGAAAAAACGGACGCCGCCGCCGTAGCGGATGTTTACAAAAAATCAGCGGAGATCAATCGGAAGAAAGGGGCGTTGGATGCAGCGCTTTTAGATTTGGAGAAATACGCTGCGGCGAGGGAAGAAGCTATTTCCGATTTGGAAAATGAATTGAAAAAACAAATTGAAATTGTCAAAGGACAACAACAAATTGATTTGATCCAAAAGGATTTTGACATAGAAGAAAAGGAAAGTGAACTGCTGAGTTCTCAGTTAAAAACTCAAAAGATCATTTCTACTTTTCTTGGAATTGTATTGTTAGCATCGCTCGTCTTTTTCTATTTTTTAAATAAAAACGTAAAAGAAAAACGAAAGGCGAATCAACTGCTCTTACTGAAATCTTTGCGTACTCAGATGAATCCGCATTTTATTTTTAATGCCCTTAACTCAGTCAATAATTTCATTGCCAAAAATGACGAAAAGGCGGCTAACAAATTCCTTTCGGAGTTTTCTCGACTGATGCGCAAGGTGCTAGATTACTCGCAGCGAGATTTTATTTCCTTCGAGGAAGAGGTAGAGCTGAATGAATTGTATTTGAAATTGGAACACTTTCGATTTAGAGATAAATTTGAATATCGGTTTGAAAAAAATACAGATTTGAATGCGTACGATTTGGAAGTACCTCCGATGTTGATTCAGCCATTTATCGAAAATGCAGTATGGCATGGGCTACGCTACAAGGAAGGAAAAGGCTTGCTCAAAGTAACCGTTGAAGAACTTGCAAATGAATTGTTAGTAAAAATTCAAGATGACGGGATCGGCAGGAAAAAATCGAAAGCCTTAAAGACCGCTAATCAAAAAAAATATAAAAGTACAGGCTTGGAAAATGTATCCAAGCGAGTTACGCTAATCAATGAAATTTACCAAAAGAATTATGCGATTGAAGTGACAGACTTGAATGAAAGTGAGGACGAGACGGGTACGTTGGTGAGGATCAAGATTCCGAAGTAAGCTGTTAGTATAGTTTGATTTGGCAATTTTTAATCAGATTCTCATATTTGTAAATGAATTGTTATATCTGACAGAAGACAGGTGGCGTCCCTCTGGGACTTTGACGAAACAAGATTTGTAAATTTATTGCTACCGATGTGCTGTCCCTCTGGGACTTTTTGGATTGCCTGACATTTCAGGAAAGGCTAAAGAGCACCAGAGGTGCGACAAATCGGTAGTAAAATTAAAGGTCTGAATAACCTCAAAGTCCCAGAGGGACGACACCTGCCCCCCGTCAGTTAGGTGTAACAATTCATTTACACAGATAAAAATTGACTAAGAGTGTTTTCTACGACCTGATATTTTTTGTCTGAAAAATCACTCGGATGCTCCAAGCGATCCTGTGATATTAACTTCTAAAAAAATTGAAAAAAATTACCGCAATGTAATTTTATTGCTAGCGATGTAATATCCCTCTAGGACTTTTTGGATTGCCTGAGATTTCAGGAAAGGCTAAAGAGCACCAGAGGTGCGACAAATCGGTAGTAAAATTAAAGGTCTGAATAACCTCAAAGTCCCAGAGGGACGATACCTGCCCCCCGTCAATTAGGTGTAACAATTTATTCACACAGATAAAAATTGACTAAGAGTGTTTTCTACGACCTGATATTTTTTGTCTGAAAAATCACTCGGATGCTCGAAGCGATCCCGTGATATTAACTTCTAAAAAAATTGAAAAAAATTACCGCAATGTAATTTTATTGCTACCGATGTGCTGTCTCTCTAGGACTTTTTGGATTGCCTGAGATTTCAGGAAAGGCTAAAGAGCACCAGAGGTGCGACACATCGGTAGTAAAATTAAAGGTCTGAATAACCTTAAAGTCCCAGAGGGACGACACCTGCCTCCCGTCAGTTAGGTGTAACAATTTATTTACACGGATAAAAATTGACTAAAAGTGTTTTCTACGCCTTGATATTTTTTATCTGAAAAATCACTCGGACGCTCGAAGCGATCCTGTGATATTAACTTCAAAAAAAATTGAAAAAAATTACCGCAATCATAGTGGACGATGAGCAAGACAGTCGAGAGACCTTGCGCAATTATTTGGAGAAATACTGTCCGCAGGTATTATCCTTAGCGGAGTGTGCTAACATCCAAGAAGCGCAGGCTGCTATCTTAAAGCATCAGCCTCAACTGGTTTTTCTAGATATCGAAATGCCTAGGGGCAATGCCTTTGACCTTTTAGAAAAATGGGGAGACATTAACTTTGAAATTATTTTCATCACCGCATTTAGTCAGTACGCGGTGCAGGCATTTAATTTGAGTGCGGCGCATTATTTACTCAAACCAGTAGATATTGAAGAGTTGGAAAAAGCAGTCGAAAATGTAGCTTTGCGCATTGCGGAGAAAGATCAATTGAGCCACGCAAAGATATTGTTAGAAAATATGGCCGCGTTGAATGCTCAAAACCGAAAATTGGTTTTACCGCTGATGGAAGGGTTTGAAGTAGTTCGTATGTCGGAGGTGTTGTACTGCGAAGCGATGGATAATTTTACGTGCTTTTATTTTACCAACGGAAAAAAAGCTACGATCTGTAGAAATTTAAAATTTTACGAAAAGGCTTTAACCAACTTTGGTTTTTGTAGGGTGCATCGCTCGCACATCATCAATTTGGAATATGTCAAGCGGTACATCAAAGGAAAAGGTGGAACTGTAATTTTAGAAAATGGAAAGCAAATTATCGTTTCTAACAATAAAAAAACGGAACTGGTAAAACGTATTAAAGATGGATAGTGATCCTGCCTAAAAAATCTCAGAACGCATTTTTAACACAAAAGGTCGGGACGTTGAAAATGGGTGTAACCGTCCTTTGATGTATGCTAATTATGTTTAGTAATAAGACAAAATTAAATTAATATGATAATCGGAAAACTGCATAAAAAGTGTTTTTCCGATATTTG
>JBCCJE010000423.1:0-5347 GCA_039027925.1 Bacteroidota bacterium | reverse complement strand
GTTTTAGTTGAGAAGCTGGAAGAGCGGAGCAAACGTGTTGTGGCTGATCTGATTTTTGCACAAAAATTTGGACAAGTTTATCTGGATAGTTGACATTTTGTGGCGTGAAGAATTATTTGGAAAGATACGTGAAAGATCCACGTGAAAAAATACGTGAAAAATTACGGGGTAACGGGAAGTTACCCCGTAATAGGTCACTTGGAAAAATTGCTGGATTTTAGGAATTTGGCATAGCTTGACGCCAATATTTTTTAGGAAAAAAACAAAACAAATGACCCCCATTGAGTCCCGTACATCTACCCACAAGAAGGGGCAATTCCAAAATGTGGATGAATTGTTACAAAAAATGACCTTGTCCGAGAAGATCGGGCAGATGTCGCAGTTTGCTAGTCGTGAAGGGCTTCCCGACGATTTTCGAGCAGCCATTCGTCAAGGCAAAGTAGGTTCGGTATTGAACGAGGTAGATGCTGATACCCTCCAAGAAATTCAGCGCATTGCGAGGGAAGAGAGTCGCTTGGGGATTCCAATAATTTTTGGAAGAGATGTCATTCACGGATTTCATACCATGTTTCCCATACCGTTAGGTCAGGCTGCTAGTTGGAATCCAGATTTGGTAAAACTAGGTGCTAGGGTAGCGGCCATAGAAGCCTCTGCTGCGGGTTTGCATTGGACATTTGCACCGATGATTGATATAACAAGAGACCCACGTTGGGGAAGAATTGCGGAATCACTAGGGGAAGACCCTTACTTAGCCAGTCAACTGGGAGTGGCGATGGTCAAGGGATTTCAGGGAGAGGATTTGTCTGCGCCCGAAAGTATCGCTGCCTGTGCCAAGCATTTTGCGGGATACGGATATTCGGAGGCAGGTAAAGATTACGCTTACGTAAACATTTCGGAAAATGAATTAAGAAACGTAGTGTTACCTCCTTTCAAGGCGGTTGCGGATGCGGGGGTGGCTACCTTTATGGCGGCATTTTCGGATGTGAACGGTGTACCTGCTTCGGGTAATGAATTTTTAATGAAAAAAATCCTAAGAGAAGAATGGGGCTACGATGGCTTCGTAGTGAGTGATTGGGATTCGGTGATTCAATTAATGACCCACGGATTTTCTGCCAACGAAAAGGAAGCTGCTTACGAAGCAGTCCACGCAGGAGTGGATATGGAAATGGCGAGTCATACCTACCTGCATCATTTGGAAGCACTGGTCAACGAGGGGCGAATTTCGATGGAAAAAATAGACCAATGCGTAAGGAATATTTTAAAAGTAAAATTTGATTTAGGACTTTTTGAAAAAAATCAATCACAAAAAAGTAATATCTCCAAAGCGTGGAATGGTGAGTTCCTAGAAGTATCCAAACAAGCTGCCCTCGAAAGTATCGTTATGCTCAAAAACGATTACAATAAACTTCCGCTCCGTAAAGAAGAAATTCAAGACATCGCCATCATCGGGCCACTAGCAGATGACGGATACGAACAGATGGGTACTTGGACTTTTGATGGAAAAGAAGAATGGTGTCAGACGCCACTACAATCCCTCAAAGCATTTATCGGCGAAGATTGCAACCTGCACTTTGCCCGGGGGATGGAAACTACTCGTAGCAGAAAGAAAGGAAAATTATACAAAGAAGCCATTGAAGTCGCCAAAAAATGCGACACGATTATTTTCTTTTTGGGAGAAGAAGCTATTCTATCGGGAGAGGCGCATTCTCGAGCGGACATTGATTTGCCCGGTTATCAAAACGAACTATTAGAAGAAATTTCCAAACTCGGAAAGTCCACCGTATTAGTAATCATGGCGGGTCGTCCGTTGACATTAACAAAAACACAGCACTACGTAAATGCCATGTTATACGCCTGGCATCCCGGTACGATGGGTGGCCCTGCACTCGTAGATATATTATTTGGAAAAACTAGCCCATCGGGAAAATTGCCCGTAACCTTTCCTAAAATGGTAGGTCAAATTCCCATTTATTACAACCAAAGAAATTCGGGAAAACCTGCCACTCACGACTCCTTTACCCACATTGACGATATACCCGTCCGGGCGGGTCAAACCTCGGTGGGGAATACTTCTTTTCATTTGGATGCGGGCTTCGAACCGTTGTACCCATTTGGTTTTGGATTGTCCTACGGATATTTTGAGTACCACAATATTTGGTTGTCCAAAGATAAATTTCCCATCGGAGAGTCCATTGAGGTTCACGTTCAGTTGTCCAATCACGGTCGTATGGCAGGTGAGGAAGTGGTACAACTTTACGTTCGGGACTTGGTAGGGAGCGTGACGCGCCCCGTAAAAGAACTGAAAGGATTTCAAAGAGTGTACTTAGAAGTCGGTGCTACGACAACTGTAACCTTCCAATTACATTCCGACGATTTAGCTTTTTACAATAGGAAAATGAAAAGCGTAACCGAACCCGGGCGGTTTGACGTTTGGGTTGGTGGTGATGCCAACGCCCACTTGAAAACCTCATTTGAGATCACTAAGGACTAGATAGAAACAAACAAAATTAAATAGAACGAATTATCAACTTAAAATTTTTACCATGGGAAGAACTGGTTTTATAGTCCTAGTCGCACTCATCGTTGCGCTAGGGGGATTCTTAATGGGGTTCGACGCCTCCGTAATTTCAGGAGTAAATAAATTTATTGAGATAGAGTTTGAATTGACCAAACTTGAACTGGGTTGGGCGGTAGCTTCGCTTACTGTGATGGCTACTTTGTCCATGATGGTAGCGGGGCCAATTAGCGATAAACTTGGACGGAAAAGAGTCCTTACCTATGCTGCCTTGTTATATTTTGTTTCTGCGATTGGTTCTGCTTTCGCTCCCTCCTTTCTATTTTTAGTTATAGCTAGAATGATTGGTGGAATAGGGGTGGGTGCTTCTTTGATTATTGCTCCCATGTACATCGCCGAGATTGCACCTCCCGACATGAGGGGGCGAATGGTTTCCTTCAATCAGTTAAATATTGTTTTGGGCATCTCGGTAGCATTTTTTACTAACTACTTGATTTTACAATTGGGAGAATCAGATGCTGCTTGGACAAAGTCTTTTGGATTTGATGAGTACAACTGGCGGTGGATGTTGGGACTAGAGGCTTTACCAGCGATCTTGTATTTCTGCGCATTATTTTTTGTACCTAAAAGTCCCCGTTGGTTGGCTATGAAAGGGAAATACGATGAAGCCCTCGCTATTATGAAAAAAGCTGCGGAAGAAGAGGAGGCAAAAAGAATCATTAATTCTGTAAGAGAAAGTATGAAGGATGAGGACACCTCCGAAGAATTACCCATTAAAGAACTTTTCCAACCTGCGCTGAGAACAGTCTTGACAATTGGGCTGGTCATCGGGATTTTACAGCAGATCACGGGCATTAATTCTGTTTTTTTCTACGCGCCGATGATATTCGAACAATCAGGTATCGGAACTGATGCTTCTTTCGTTCAAGCCATCTTAGTAGGATTAGTCAATTTAGTTTTTACGGTAATTGCCATTGCTCTGATTGATAAATTGGGAAGAAAACCACTTTTGATTTTCGGAGTGGCAGGTATCGTAGTCACCATGTTTTTATTAGCGTACGGATTTAACGAAGCTACTTACACGTTGACTACGGAGACTGTCCAAACCCTACCAGAGGAAGTCGATCAAGAAAAACTAGCACCGCTCATCGGCAAGACTTTCGAAGATGACATTAGTTACAAAACAGCTATCCGCGAAGCATTGGGGAAAGACGAAGCTATCGCCAATGAATCACAATTAATTACCGCTGCGGTAAATATGAATGCCTATTTAATTTTATTTGGTATTCTAGGTTTCGTTGCTGCTTTTGCGGTTTCCGTAGGGCCAGTTATGTGGGTACTTTTCTCCGAACTTTTTCCCAATTGGATTAGAGGACTGGCAATATCATTCGTTGGGCTAGTCAACTCAGGGGTGAGTACTTTAGTACAGTTTATTTTCCCCTGGGAATTAGATACCCTCGGAAGTTCCTTGACTTTTTTGATCTACGGCGTGTTCGCCGTATTTGGTCTAATATTTATTATTTTGAAAGTACCCGAAACTAAAGGGAAATCTTTAGAAGAACTTGAAGAATTATTGGTGAAAAAATAAAGACTAAAACAAATACAAAATGAATACATCAAAAATCAATTTATCAATTCCGCTAAAGATATTAGCAATTATTCTATTTGTCTCTTGCGCTCAGAAAGAAGAACAAACAACAACTAATCAGGTCGAGGAAAAAAAAGTTACCCAAGCCGTACAAATCAAATTAGAAGCGGAAAACTTTTTGGAATCTGACGGAGTTATCGTCAGAGAAGCGGGGAAATACATCACTTCCCTCGAAGGGGAATCGTGGGTTTCTTTTGATGTCAACGTACCCGAAGCGGGCAGATACCAATTCGAAATTTCAGCTTCCGCAGACTCCGAAGATGCTACTGCTTGGATGGAGGACTACATGGATAATAAAGATGAAAGAACCTACAACGTGACTGGTTCTGTACCTGTAAAAAAAGGTACTTCATTATCTGTATCTACTATTGATGGTAGCCCCTTGAACAAAGGATTGCACAAAATGAAGTTACATCTGAAAGGAACTAAGGTAAAAGTTGATTGGATTCAATTTACCCTAATGAAGAAACATCAATTGACGCCCAAAAAGATGACCCAAAAAACGGATGGTAAAGAATGGAAAGTAGTTTGGGCGGATGAGTTTAACGGAACTGGACTGCCCGACACGAGTAAGTGGATTTTCGATATTGGTAACTGGGGTTGGGGAAATAACGAACTCCAATACTACACTGAGGGCAGATTAAAAAATGCGCGCCAAGAAAATGGTCATCTCATCATTGAAGCCCACAAAGATGATATGAACCAGAAGTGGACCTCTGCAAGATTGACCACTCGTGGTAAAGTAACTTTCCTCTACGGGCGTATAGAATTCAAGGCAAAAGTACCGCCCAACCGAGGCAACTGGGCAGCAGGTTGGACACTCGGAGACGATTACGTGGATGAGTTATCTTGGCCATACTGCGGTGAGATTGACATTCTCGAAAGTGTAGGCTACGAAATGGACGATGCCACAGGCAACGGAAAAGCGCACGCATCTGCTCATTGTGGGGCGTATTATTTTAAACTCGGCAACCAACCTACGGGAATCATTGAAGTAGAAAATATGAATAACGAATACCACATTTACGCAGTAGATTGGACGCCAGAAGGCATGGTCGCTTCCGTAGATGGCAAGGAATATTTTACTTACAATGATACCTCTACGGAGTTGGCTTGGCCTTTCGGAAAACATCAAAATATCATTCTCAATCTCGCCATGGGCGGTGGCTGGGGTGGTCAAAAAG